>CAYZGY010000716.1:0-4538 GCA_964478085.1 uncultured Planctomycetia bacterium | reverse complement strand
GACGTCTGCATGCACGTCGTCTTCTCGAAGCCGGTCTGCCTCTCGCGCGACGACTTCGACCAGGAGCTCATCGAGAAGGAAAAAGAGATCCGCATCGCAGCCGCGAAGAACGACCCCAAGAACGCCAAGAAGCCCGACGAGATCCTCGGCAAGATCGTCGACGGCCAGATGAACAAGTTCGTCGCCGAGCAGTGCCTCCTCGAGCAGGAGTTCATTCGCGACGACCAGCGCCGCTCGGTTCAGGACAGTGTCGCCGCGAGCGGCACGGGCATCTCGCTGACCGACTTCGCCTACATCGCGACGGACCTCGGTTCGGAGGAAGAGGGCGGAGAGTAAGCGCCGCCCCCTCCGCCTTACGGATCGCCTTACGGATCGCCTTACGGATCGTCTTGCGAATCAACGAAAGCCGCGAGCGCTTCCTCGGAAACGCTCGCGGCTTTTTTCATGGATCTGAGAAATCGCGCTCAGCTGCCTGCTTGACGCTTCTGCGCGCGCTCCTTCTTGAAGTCGTCCCACCACCGATCGAGCGTCCGGATCGCCTCGCGGCGCTCCTGTGCGTCGTCGAGCATCGAATACTCGAACTTCCATCCGGTGATCTGCTCGAGCGTCTCGGCGGCGTCGATCGCGATATCCTCGGGACCGTTCTTCACGCGCTTGATCAGGAACGGGACCGTGTCGAAGAGCTCGAGCTCGAGGATGACCTTTCCGAGCTCGCCCATATCGCTCAGCGAACGCTCCTCTTCCTTGATCAGCGTGACGAGGTACTTTCGCTGGGACTCGTCCCCGCCCTTGAGCAACGCGGCGGCGGCCCAGACTCGGTGCTTGATCTCGTCGGACTCGAGGAAGCCCTTCACCCGCCCGTCTGGATCGTTCGAGTCGTTGACCCCGAGACGGACGAGCGCCTGCATCGCGTCGTCCCGCACGCCGAAGTCCTCGTCGTCGACGAGAAGAAGAAGCGTCTCCATGCCGCGCGGGTCGCGTAGCCCTCCGAGCGCCTCTGCGACGTGACGCCGCTTGCGCGTGACCGGGTGCTTCGCCTGCTCGGCGAGCTTGGCGAATCCGTCGTCACCGAGCTTTCCGAGAACGCGCAGGTAGATCTGCGAGCCGAGCTCGTAGTCTTCGGGGCGGTTGAAGAAGAAATCCGCCAGCGTCTCACGTACCTCGTTCGAGTCACTCGCGAGCAGGATATCCTCGGCGTTCTTCCACGACGTGCTGCCTGCGATCTGTCCGCACTCCTCGATCTCCCACATCGCCAAGACGACGCAGCGCGGGAGCTCGTGAGGCCAATCGTACTTCTTGATGAAGTTGAGCGCCTGGACGTAGTTCGGCTTCCACTCGTTGATCGGCTTGTGCTTCTCGATACTCGGAAGCGGAATCGGATCACCGCCTGCGCTCAGTCGAACCTGCGGCTTCGGCGCGAAAAACTTCCCCGGCGGCAGGACATCGAAGTGGAGCCCACCTTCCCGCACGCGAAACGGACCTTCCTTCGGAGTCGCGTCGTCGTGAATGAAGTTCCAACCTTTCTTCGAGTAATAGCGAGTCCAGTTCTTCGCCGACTCGCCGATGAGCTCGTGGTAGACCGCCTTCGGTGCGCTCCTCGACGGCGAGAACCAGAAGACGACCTCGTCGAAGAGGAACTCGGGGATGTAAGCAAGCTCGAGGTGGATCTCGTCGAGATCCTGGCTTTCCGTGTCGACGCTCATCGTGCTCATTTCTGGGTCTTTCGGGCCCGTCAAGCCGCGCTCGCGCGAGCGGGGTGTGGGCAAAAGGAAACTTATCGTAAGACGGGCGCTTTTGGCTTCAACAAAAAATGCGGGGGGATAGAATCGCGGCGAGCGCTCATGCACCGGTGGTTTATCGCCTACAAGTACGTCGCATCCCGAATGATCACGCTCGCCGCGCTCCTCGCGGTGACCTTCAGCGTGGCCGTTCTCATCATCGTCGTTTCGGTGATGGAAGGCTTTCGCAACGGGCTCGAGCAGCGCATCCGCGGCTCGACGAGCGACATCAAGGTCGAGAGCGACATGTTCATCGGGCTCAAGAACCCGAAGGACATCGAAAGCCACCTCCGTGAGATTCCGGGAATCCGGGCGACGGCTCCCGTCGTCGAGACGTTCGCACTCTACCGCCCCCAAGGTGTTTTCGGCGCACAGCAGGATGCTCTCGACCACATCCTCCTGGCGATGGATCTCGAGAACGATCTCTCCCGCGAGGAGTTCCAGAAATCGCTCGACGGGCTCCCCGATCGCCTCAACACGAAGCACCGCGTCAGTAGCGAACGTGACGAGATTCTCGCGCAGTCGCTTCTCGCTACTCAGCCACGAACGATCGATGGGCTCTTCTCGCCGGAGTGGCTCGACGACAAGATCTGGGAGCCGTGGCGCAAAGCGTACGATATCGACCATTCGAAGCTGGCCTTACGCCCGATCGTCGTCGGCATCGAGGCCTTTCGTAACGAGTCGCTCCTTCCGGGAAAGGTGATTCGCCTGACCTCCTTCTCCCCCGACGTCCGTGAGCCGATCGAGGACGAGTTCCTCATCGCCGGTTTCTTCAAGACGGGGCTCTACGAGATCGACGCGAAGGGAATCATCATTCGAATGGAGGATGCCGAGGGCTTTCTCAAGCTTCGGGACGAGGCCGGCGACCTGAGCGTCTCGGGAATTCGCATCGCCGTCGACGAAGGACACGAGAGCCCCGAGGCCCTCGTCGCTCTGCGCGAGAAGATCGAGACGAAGCTCGCCGAGGAAAACGTCCTTTTCGTCGAAACGCAGACGTGGCGCGAAGCGCGAGCGCAGCTCCTCAACGCGGTGAAGGTCGAGAAGGTGATCGTCAGCATCATCCTCGGCGCGGTCATCCTCTTCGCAGGCTTCATGATCTTCATCATTCTGACCGTGCAAGTCGTCGACAAGTCGAAGGACATCGGAGTCCTCCAATCACTCGGAGCGACGACGAGGAGCATCGCGGCCATCTACTTCACGATCGGAGCGAGTCTCTGCCTCCTCGGCACGATCCTCGGCACGGCCTACGGCATCGCGATCGCCTGGTCGATCAACGGCATCCAGCGTTGGGTCAAGCTTCTGACCGGACTCGAGATCTTCCCCGACGACGTCTACTACCTCGACCGCATCCCGGTGAAGTTCCGACCGGACGACCTCGCGTACATCATCCTCGCGACCTTGGCGACGAGCCTCCTCGCGAGCCTTCTCCCCGCGATCCGGGCAGCTCGGAGAAACCCGACGGAAGGGCTTCGTAGCGGTTGATCGGCATCGACGGAGGGCGAGAATCATGAGCCGTCGGAGGACGAAATGGCTGATCGCTCTTCTCGCAACCTGCGTGTGTTCCATCACCGTCGTCGTGCTCCTTCCTCGCATTCGATTCGCGCTTCGCTTCGAGTCGCTCGGGCGCAACGAGCAAGGCTACCCTGAGTATCGGCAGCGCGATTCGGGAATCATCTTCGTGCGACTGCCAGGTGGAACAGCAGAGATCGGGTCGACCGACGAGCAGGTGGAGAAGCGTGTCGCTGATGCCAAGGGTTCGTCACCCGACGAGGTCGACTTCCATTGGATCGATCAGGTCACACGATCGTGGTACTCCGAGACGCGCCGACACGAGGTACGCCTGCGCGGCGGTGAGACAGGGGACGCCGCCGAACACACGGCGCCGGGCTGGTTCGGCCAGGCATTGGCGAGTTTCAGCGACGAAGAGCTCGAGCGAATCGGCCGCTTGATCGTCAGGCTCGTAAGCGTCGCTCCCGAGACTCCGTCGACGTCGCCGGCGCTCGGCGAGGAAGCCTCCTCCCAAGTCAATCCACGGTACGACGCAAGAAAGGTCTCATCCTCGAGAACTCGTTCGACGTGCTCCTGCGTGTCACCACTCGAGAGGAGATCGACCCCGACGATCTTCTCGTCGCGCGTGAACGCGATGAGCACGTTGCTCGGACCGGAGAAGCCGACGAGGTCATCGCTCGCCGGAGAGGTTTCGATGACGAATCCGATCACCTCGCCGGACGCCGCGAGCACCTCGCGACGCTGGTCGTTCGAGGGTTCGCTCACAAGTGTTGCCGCGTTCGCAAAAAACTCGCCTAGCTTCTCGATGTCGACACGCGAAAGCTCCTCGCCCACACGCCGAGCCGAGATTCGCACGTGCTGCCGGTGAATCAGCACGATCACACCGACGAAGAGAAGCAGACGGACGAGATGGAGGACGAGCCGGCGCGCTTGGCAGGGCGCGCGAGATCCGTTCACTCAGCGACTCGCACGATTTGAATGGCGTCCGCGTGTACGATTCCGCTCGCGCCCTTCGTGTCGATCACGACCGAGATCGCTTGATCCTTCGTCAGGCTGAAGCGACCGACGGAGACGCTGCTCGTCGCGTCGGGTTCCTTCCGCATGTTGACGACGGCTTTCGATATGACCCCTTTCGTCGACACGGAGACGGGCAAGCTCGACGTGGCGACGTGGCTGACCCGAGGAGCTGCCCAGAAACAGAGACACCCCCGCGACGGCCGAAACCACCGCGGGGGCTCTTCCCTTTTCTCT
>CAYZGY010000715.1:0-4545 GCA_964478085.1 uncultured Planctomycetia bacterium | reverse complement strand
CGGAAGTGGGAAAGGTCATCGTCGGTCAAGAAGCGGTGATCGATTCGGTGCTGACCGCACTCTTGGCGGGAGGGCACGTGATGCTGGAAGGGGTGCCCGGGCTCGGTAAGACGATGCTGATCCGTACGCTGAGCGAGGTGCTCCATCTCGAGTTCAGCCGTATCCAGTTCACGCCGGACATCATGCCCGCGGATATCCTCGGCACGAAGATCGTCGTCGAGGACGAGGCCGGCAACCGCTCCTTCCAGTTCCAGAAGGGACCGATCTTCGGTCAGCTCGTTCTCGCGGATGAGATCAACCGCGCGACGCCGAAGACGCAGTCCGCGCTGCTCGAGGCGATGCAGGAGAAGACCGTCACCGCCGGTGGCGAGCACTTCCAGCTCGACGCTCCGTTCCTCGTCATGGCGACGCAGAACCCGCTCGAGATGGACGGGACCTATCCGCTTCCCGAGGCGCAGCTCGATCGCTTCCTCTTCAAGGTGCAGGTCGAGTATCCGTCGCTCGAGGATCTCGCGACGATTCTCGATCGCACGGTCGACCCGTACGACGTCAAGCCACAGCGTTTGATGGACGGTCCCGAGATCGAGGGCTGGAAGGGGCTCGTACGCGACGTCGTCGTCGCCCCGCACGTCAAGAATTACGGCATCCGTCTCTGTCTCGCGACGCACCCGAACGGCGAGTACTCCGTGCCTGCGGTCAACCGTGTCGTTCGTTACGGCTCGAGTCCTCGTGGCGTCCAGTCGATCATGCTCTCCGCGAAGATTCGCGCGTTGCTCGACTCGCGCTACAACGTCAGCTTCGAGGACCTGCGCCGCAGCGCGCATCCTGTCCTTCGCCACCGCTTGCTCCTCAACTTCGAGGGTGAGGCAGAAGGTATCTCGACCGACACGATCATCGACGAGATCCTAGAGCAGACGCCCACGGAGGTGAAGTAAGTGGCAACGAAGGTCCTCGACGACGAGTTCATCGCTCGCCTCGAGAAGCTCGAGCTGGTCTCGCGAAAGATCGTCGCCGGAACGATCAAAGGCGAGCGTCGATCGAAGCGACGCGGTCACTCGACCGACTTCGCCGACTACCGTCCGTATGTGGTCGGGGATGATCTGCGACACGTCGACTGGAACATCTACGGACGCCTCGACAAGCTCTTTCTCAAGGTCTTCCTCGAGGAGGAGGATCTGCGCCTCAACATCCTCGTCGACTCCTCACCGTCGATGCACTTCGGGGATCCGGACAAGTTCCACTACGCGAAGAAGATCGCGACGGCGATGGGCTACATCGGCCTGGTCAACCAGGACCGCGTCCAGATCGGAACCTTCGCGAGCCGCCTCGAGTCGATCTTCGGCCCTTCGCGTGGACGACGCCAGGTTCACCAGCTCCTTCAGACGATGGACAACCTCGAGACGCAGGCGGAGGAGTCGACGAACCTCGAGCAGAGCTGTCGCGACTTCACCGTGCAGGGATCCCGCGGCGGCATCCTTCTCTTCATCACGGACTTCTTCGATCGCCGCGGGTTCGAGCAAGCGCTCCGCTACCTGCTCGCGTCGGGAAACTCGACCGAGATCTTCGTCTTCCACGTCCTCGCGCCGCAGGAGCTCAACCCGGAGCTCGCGGGTGATCTTCGCCTCGTCGACAGTGAGGACGGAGTCACGGCCGACGTGACGATCTCGAAACCGCTCCTCGAGCAGTACCAGGCGACGCTCTCGAGCTTCCGCTCGGAGATTCAGCAGTTCTGCTCGACGCGCGGGATCAACTACGTCTTCACGTCGACCGACGTGTCTTTTGACCAACTGGTGCTCAGCTATCTTCGAAAGCGAGGATTGGTCCGTTGACGCGAAGGTTCTTTAGAAGAGGGGTCGTCGGATGACGCCCGTTTGGTGGTTACTCGCGTTCATCCCCGCGCTCATCGCGCTCTACTTCCTGAAGCTCAAGCGCCAGGAAGTGATCTTCTCGAGCACGTACCTCTGGAAGCGCAGCATGGAGGACCTCCATGTCAACGCGCCGTTCCAGCGGCTGCGGAAGAGCATCCTCTTCCTGCTGCAGCTCATCGCGCTCTGCCTCCTGATCTTCGCCGTCTGGCGGCCGCGTTGTGATCAGGACGTCGAGGCGGGACGCAACATCATCGTCGTCATCGACCAGTCGGCGAGCATGAACGCGATCGAGAAGGGACGTCCGCGTTTCGAGTTCGCGCGCGAGCAGGCCCTGGCGCTCGTCGAGGCGTTGCGTCCCGGCGATCGCATGCAGATCCTCTCGTTCGCGTCCAAGACGACGACGGTGCAGCCGCTTTCGCCCGATCGTGGCCTTCTCGCGGCGAAGCTGCGTGCGCTCGAGCCGACGTCGATGTCGACCGATCTGGCGCAAGCGCTGCTCGTCGCCAACGCGATGGCCTCGACGCTGCAAGCGGTCGAGGTGCACGTCATCGGGGACGGTTGCTACGGAAAGATCGAGGATCTTCCACCCGAGGTCGCGCGGCTCAACATGAAGTTCGTGAACACGGGCACGAAGATTCCGAATATCGCGATCACCGAGGCCGACGTACGTCGCAGCTTCGGCGTCGAGAAGGCGATGGACGTCTTCGCGCTCGTCGAGAACTTCACCGACGATGATCGAGTCATTTCGGTCGAGCTCTATCGCGGCGACCAGCTCGAACGGGCGAACGAGCTGACGCTCGCTGCCGGCGAGAATCAACCCGTCGTTTTCGATGTCAGCGATATCGAGTTCGAGGAAGGCGAGAGCCGCGTGCTTCGCATGCAGATTCAGGGCGACGGGTCCTTCGAGGATGGTCTTCCTGACGACAACGCGGCCGTCGTCAAGATTCCCGGTCCCAAGGCGATCTCGATCCTCTTTGTCGGCAAGCAGAACGTCTTCGTCGAGACGGCTCTGACGCTCGTTCCGAACGCGACGACGAAGCGTATGTCGCTCGAGGAGTACGAGACCTTCGTGACCCAACGGGAGACCGGGCTCGCCGAGGAGGAGGATGACGTCCCCGAGGCGACGTGGGACGTGGTGGTCTTCGATCGCGAGGCGCCGACGCGACCTCCCGAGGAGCCGTCGCTCTTCGTCGGCGCGAAGCCGCCGCTTCCCGAGGGCGTTCCCGAGCCGTCGATGGTCGACCGGCCGCAGTTCATGGACATGGACCAGAGCCATCCGGTCAATCGATTCATGAGCTTCTCGAACATCAACATCCTCAAGAGTCTCGTCTTTCCGCTGTCGAAGACGAATGTCGCGCTCGTCGAGGCGGAGGAGGGGGCGATCATCACGGCCTTCACCTATCGTGAGGAAGGCAAGTATCCTGCTCGTGCGGTCGTCATCGGATTCGACGTCACGCAGAGCAACTGGCCGATCAACCACCACTCCTTCCCGATCTTCTTTACGAACGCCATCTCGTGGCTCGGTGTCGGTGAGGAAGCGGGGACGCTCCGCTGGAAGACCGGTGAATCGCTCTCGTTCGCGGTCGATCGAGCGAGCCAGCAGGGCGCTCCGAAGATCTACGATTTTTTGGTCCCCGAGCCCGGTACGCGACCCGGAGAAGCACCGACGCGACGCGAGTCCGCGACGCCGGGGCGCAATGGTCTGGTGACCTTCGGCACGGCCCGATCGATCGGAGTTTACGAGCTTCACGAAGAAGGTGAGCGCATCGCCGAGTTCCCCGTCTCGCTGCTTTCGACGACCGAGTCGAATCTCGAGCCGCAGGAAGAGATCGACCTCGGTGACATCCAGGTCGAGGCCGATACGAGACTCGAGGCCGAGTCGAGCGACCTCTGGCGCTGGTTCGCTCTCGGTGCGCTCGCGTTCCTGCTGCTCGAGTGGTACGTCTACAACCGTCGCGTCTACGTCTGATGGATTCGAGCATCTTTCGCTGCCCAGAGACACGCGCCGACTTTCGGGAGGTGGTCCCCACGTAGAGTTCTTGGAGAACGCCGTGAGACGACTCGACAACTTCCGAATGCCGGCTTTTCCGCGCACTCTGAATCGCGTCGAGTACGGCACGGCGCGGAGTCGAGTTCGCGTAGCGTAGCAGCACGAATCGACGTGCGTTCGCGTTCTCGTCTTTCGCTTCGATGGACTCGGTTAGCGCGGCAGTTAGGAACGGGCGCATTCTCAGCGCGTAGTTCTCGAACTTGTATTGATGATCGGACTCTCCCTCTTCGAAGGCCTCGGCGACGGCACGCGTCGCGCGGACAATCGGAGCCGGGGGCGGTGATGGATCGAGGAATCCTGCGAGGCTGAGGGAGCGTCGAATCGGCGGGTTATCTTTGATCTCCTCGGGAAGGAGCTCCTCTGTTTCGTTCTCGACGATCCAGGCGAGGAACGCAACGGCCCAGAGACTCTCGCGAGGTGATCCGCCACGGAACCTCTCGATGAGATCGTCGATTCCTCGCAAGCCGATCTCGAGCATCTGGTCTCGGGCAAACTTCACCGTCTCGGCCTCAGGCCAACGGGACTCATGGTTGACCTCGTCGTGTCCGACCACTCGGGCGAGGGGGCGGCCGGGGAGAGCCAACCTCAAACATGGGGGCTCAGGCGGATACTGTTCGTAGCTGCGGC
>CAYZGY010000714.1:0-4546 GCA_964478085.1 uncultured Planctomycetia bacterium | reverse complement strand
CTACATCGTCTGCCGCAGCCGTTTTCGTGTCCGATACCGCGTCCGCCGAGGCGACGGTGTTCTCGTCCGCGTCGATCGTGCCCACTCCCGCGATCACCGCGACTCCTTCGCGCCGTGCAAACTCCTCGACTCTCACTCGGACGATCGGTAGCTCGTCCGAGTCGGCGAGAAACGCGAGCTCGGGAAAGACGACGACTCGTGGGCTCGACCCCAAGATCGTTCCGGCGAACTCGAGCGACTCGGCAGCGTCGAGCGACTCGACCTGCACGACGCCGAGGCGGAGCTCCTTCGGCGGCTCGTCACCTCGATTCTCTCGGGCCTCGTCCACATCGGATTTCAGAAAGGACAGCACGACGATCCCGAAGGCGACGAGCGTCAGTAGAACCTGCCGGACCGGCACGCGGTCGATGATGACCGTCGCGAACGCGAGGTTGACGAAGACGAGCAGGCAACCGAGGCCCGAGACACCGATCGCCGAAGCGACCTGCGATTCGGGCGATCCCGGATCGATCGACTCGCCGATCTCGATCCACGGAATCGTGATGGGCAGGAACGACGTGCGGATGTGCTCGAGCCCGCACCAGAAGAGCGCCAGGAGCGCGACGGAGATCACGCGCAGGCGGCTGCGGAAGAAGTACCCACTTCCGGCTGCGAAGACGCCGCAGAGGAACGAGATCGCGAACCAGAGGGTGCCATTGCGAACGAGGATCCACAGGAGGCTGCCGAAACCCGCCTCGCAGCCTCCTGCGTCGGCGAGATCGGCCTGCACGAGCGGGTGAAGCGCCCAGGCGCAGAGGATCCACCCGAACGAGAGCCCATCGAGCCAACGTCGGCCGAGCGAGTGGCGATTCGCGTACAACGTGACGAAGAACGGCACGAGCGCGAACCACGGCAAGACGCGCTCGAACGGGTTGTCGAACTGTGAAAGTCCGATTCCCGCGAGCACTGCGGAGAGGGCGGCGCCGAGTGATACGATGCGTGGCATCAGAATCGCTTTTTCGAAAGCCGGACTCGGCGGACCTTGTCAGCCCGGTGAGAACCGAGATATGCGAAAGAGTATCGCCCGGACCATCGAAACGGTCCAGCTTCATCTTAATAACGAGCGAACATCGATATCGGTACGACCTTGATCGACGTTGAGACCCCGCGCGAACGCCACTACACTAAGTAGGAACAGCGTTTTCGAGACTCTTGTGAGGTTTCACGATGGTTTCTGCGACGGCCTTGACGGATCCGACTCTGGTTCTCAACAAGAACTGGTTGCCCATCCACGTCTGCTCGGTGCGTCGCGCGCTCACGATGGTCTTCAAGGATCTCGCCCGCATCGTCGAGCCGGCCAACTACGCGCTCTACGACTTCGACAGCTGGTCCGACCTCGCCATTCCCGACGGCGCGCAGTTCGTGCAGGGAATCTCGATGCGAATTCGCATCCCGGAAGTCATCGTGCTCAAGGCCTGCGACCGCTTCAATCGACCGCATGTCGTGTTCACACGTCGCAATCTCTTCCGCCGTGATCGCAACACGTGTCAGTACTGCGGCCGCAAGCGTCCTACGGAAGACCTCTCGATCGACCACGTCGTCCCGCGCGCCCGCGGGGGACTCGCGACGTGGGAGAACTGCGTCGTCGCGTGCCTGCGCTGTAATTCGGTCAAGGGCAGCCGATCGCTCGAGGAGTGCGGTTTGCACCTTCTCCGCAAGCCCGTCGAGCCTCCTCCTCAGATGGCTTTCACCCTCCACGCGCGCCAGCGTAAACCCAGCTGGGAGCATTTCGTCAGTGAAGCCTACTGGAACACCGAGCTGAAACCTTAGGGGCCTTTCGGGAAGGCCCCTCTCGCTCGCTTTGCGAGCGATTCACCCCAACCAGCAGGGATGGAAGGCACGTTCGAGATCGATCCGGTTTCGTACCCTTGTGCGGGACGTGTCGCCGTGCGTATATTGCCTCTTTGGTCACTTCTCGACAGGCAATCACGGGCTCGGTGAATTCGAGGAATCTTCATGCCGTTTGATCTCTCTGGTCGCGTTGCGCTCGTCACGGGTAGCTCCACGGGTCTCGGAAAGGCGACCGCGTTCGCTCTTGCGAAGGCCGGTGCCAAGGTCGGTTTCAACTACGCGCGCAACGAGGAGCGTGCGCAGAAGTGCTTCGAGGAGTTCGAGGCGGCGGGGCACACGGGAGTTCTCGCGCGCGGCGATGTCTCCGACGAGGCGGGCGTCGGAGAAGTCTGCGAGTCGGTCGCCTCCGCGCTCGGCGGCGGAATCGACATCCTCGTCGTCAACGCGACGCCGGATCAGCCGCAGATGCCGATCGAGGAGTTCACTTGGCAGCACTTCCAGACGATGATCGACTTCTTCATCAAGAGCCCGTACCTCCTGACGCGCGCGGTCCTGCCGCACATGAAGGAGCAGAAGTGGGGCCGGATCATCAACGTCTCGAGCGAGGTCTACCAGCGCAGCGTCGGCAACTTTAGCGCCTATGTCTCGGCCAAGGGCGGCCAGGTCGGGTTCACGCGAAGCATGGCGACGGAGCTGGCGCCGTTCAATATCACCGTGAACGTCGTCGCGCCCGGCTGGATCCCCGTCGAGCGCCACGAGAATGACCCCGAAGAGGACAAGGCCGCCTACCGGGCCCTGATCCCGATGGACCGTTGGGGGGTCCCGGACGATGTCGCCGGAGCGATCGTCTACTACGCGAGCGAGGAGGCCGGATTCGTCACCGGCCAGACGATTTGCGTCAACGGCGGCATGACGCCCTGGTAAATCGGGGCCGGCTGCACACAAACCCAGCGATTCCAGGGGCTTCGGGCGGGGTTTGTCATCAATTGTCGGACTCGCGGCGAACCCTGGTGCCCCCTTTGATCGGCGCGGGCCAGCGGTTAGGATGAGACTGAAGGCTCCGTGTCATTCATTCGCCTCGGAGCTGCTAAGTTGCTGTATTATTTTTACTTAGTGCATCTTTGAGGTGGCGGGGTTGGGCCCCTCGGGCTCTCGGCTTCCCTGCTTTTTCCCGAAAGACGCGTTCTCGTCCCGAGTATGGATCCGCCGGGCGTGGATTTCTGATCGTTATGGCGAAGCTGATCATCGAGTCCGGACCGAGCCGCGGGAAGCAGTTCCAGCTTCCGAAATCCGGCAAATTCGCCATCGGACGAGGCGACAAGTCCGCTGTGCGCATCGACGACAACATGTCGTCACGCGTCCACTGCACGATCTCTTGCCAGAGCGATCACTGGGTCGTCGAGGATCAGAACAGCCTCAACGGGATTCGCCTCAACGGTGAACAGGTCTCGAGCGCCAAGATGGTGGCGGGGGACCTGCTCCAAGTCGGTGAGACGCTCTTCTCCGTCTCGACGGGAGGCGGCGAGTCGCTCGTCGGCGAGACGATCGCCGGTTATCAAGTCGAGAAGCGCCTCGGCCGTGGCGCGATGGGAACGGTTTACCTCGCGCAGCAGATCTCGCTCGATCGTCCCGTAGCCCTCAAGATTCTCGCGCCACGCTTTGCCAAGGACGCCGACTTCGTACGTCACTTCCTCCATGAGGCGCGCGCGGCGGCGCGGCTCAATCACCCCAACGTCGTTCAGGTCTACGACGCGGGTCAGGACGGCGATCTCCACTTCATGTCGATGGAGTTTCTCGACGGCGGCAGCCTCGAGGAGCTGCTCCAGGCCGAGGGGCCGCTCGAGATCGAGCGCGCCGTCGAGATCGCGCGCGATGCGGCGCTGGCGCTCGCGTTCGCGAAGCAGAATCAGATCGTCCACCGCGACATCAAGCCGGCAAACCTGCTGCTCGCGACGGACGGCACAGTCAAGGTTTGCGACCTCGGCATCGCCGCAGACTTGCGAGCGGCTTCCGGCGGCCAAGACGAATCCGCCGAGAACAAGAATCAATTCGGCGCCGCGGGGTCCCCGCGCTACATGGCTCCCGAGCAGGCGCGAGGCAATCAGCCCGGCACGCCGGGAATCGATTACCGAGCCGATATCTACGCGCTCGGTGCGACGCTCTACCGCATGATCGCTGGGCGCCCGCCTTTCGACGGCAGCAGTGTCAGCGAGATCATCCGAGCCAAGCTCGAGTCCGATCCTTCGCCGCTCCGCGACTTCGCGCCCGACGTGCCACCGGGACTCGCTTCGGCGATCCACCGCATGCTCGCCTACGAGCCGGACGATCGCTTCGAGGACGGCGACGAGGTCTTCGAGGCGCTCGACGAATCGAACTGGCACCGCCGCAGTGGTGGTGGCCGACGACGGTCGAAGGTTCGCGCGGCTCGAGGCCCGGCGCGACCGAGCCCGCCGCGAGCTGTTGCTGCTAAGGCTGGGGGCGCTGCTGGCCAGGCTGCTGGCGCTGCTGGCCAGGCCGCAGGAGCGGGCGCGGAGGCGGCGGTCGACGATTCCACTCCGATCCCTCAGCGCGCGAGTCCGGGTCGATCGAGCCGCGGCCGGGGCCGTCGCGGCGGCGGCGGCCCCGGCGGTGGTGAACCGTCGGTTCCGCGCCTCGTCGGTGGCGGAATCCTCGCGATCGTCGCGTTGATCCTGACGCTGGTCGTCGCCTCGAAGTT
>CAYZGY010000713.1:0-4558 GCA_964478085.1 uncultured Planctomycetia bacterium | reverse complement strand
TCCAACTTTCGGCGTCGCAGCATGATGCGATCGCGCCAGACGTCATCTGCACCCTATTTGCACGACCGCCCCGCCCAATCTCGCACTCGGAACAATCTCAGGCCCATACGAGCTGTGCAACCGCTCGTCAAAGAGATTGCGCTCCAGAGCGTCGTAGACCTCTTGCGCAGCCTCTTCGTATAGTCCAGCGTCAAGGAGCTGAACAACCCTCTCGCTGATTCCTGCCCGCTCGGCTTCGCGCTCAAGAAACTGTCGCCAACCCGGCATTTCGGACGGCATTGAGAGGCCGGCCCCCACGAACGGCGTCACCCCGGTGCCACGGACCAGAGTGGCGAGCCGATCGAACCGTTCCTCGTTATCGTACATGCCGAGGATTTCGGAGAGGGTATGAGGCATGATATTGACCCATAGGAGGTTTTAGCAGCCAATCATGTTACCCCTTCTGGTTGTCCGAAAATAGCGAGGCCGGGTTTCCTAGGTACCCCAGAGAACTAGAGGCGTTGGCGACGCTTGCCTCCCAGGTTCGCGAAGGTCCCGGCATGCGCAACACCAGTAAACTCGAGAATTGACGACGGATTCTCGGTGATTCGAACTTAACGAAGAACCGCTTCTACAGGGTCGCGTGATTCAAGGTCGGCATACGTCGCCACACTAGTTTCGAACAACCGTGACGATCTCGCGCCAACTCTGCCACCCCGATATAGAAGATCAGCTCCTTCGCCGCGAGAGGATGATTCGCATCGATGGTGAGCGACACGTCCCCGATCGCGGTGAAACTTGCGAAGATCGACGTGTCGACGAGAGAGACCGCATAGAAAACTAGAATCACGGAAACGTGGACTTTCTCGCTCCTTTCGACATGCGAGACGAACGGTGTTGGCAAAGCCGAATTCCCAGTAAGATCAATCACCTTTTCTGGTCGGTCCACACACCGACATCGGCACGGGTTTCGGACGTTCTTCAACTACTCAAGGGAGAGTCAACGGGAGTGATTCGTTGAACATGTCACGAGCCGTAGCGATCGCTCTATCACTACTGGCCTTGGGCTGCGCCAGCCCGGTCGATCGGGTCAAGTACACCCCAAGTGACGAAGACGGAAAGACGTTCTTCGTTGTGAGTTTCGTCCCGAGCGGTGCGATGTACCACACCTTCTTTCTTGTGCGCTCACAGACCGCGACGTGGCGTTCAAGCGCGCGCGCTATCATGTCAGGAGTTGGCAGCGCCTCGAAAGGACGCGTAGAGCTCATTGCGGTCGGAGACTCACTTGCAGAACTCGGTGTTACGGGGATGAGAGAGATCCTCGAAGACAACCCATCTGATCGACCATACATCTCGTACACGGAGAAAGACGGTAGCGATGCGTGGATTTTTCTCGATCGTCGACTTCCCCTCTACTACCAAGCGGCTCACCTCAAGCTGATCCAAGAAAAGACTACGGGACAAGTTCCTGGCTCGACGCCCCGCCCCGCGCCAGCGCCCAAAGAAACACACACCAACGACTCGACGACCGGCCAGAACGAATCGAAAGAACCGAACCGCGGGCCGAAACGAGAACTAAGCCCCGGTCTCTCCTACGTGATCAAGCGGTATAGCGAACTTCAACGATTTCGATCGGACCCGAAGCTTCGAGAGTACGGATTCTCCGCGAACGGGCCGTACCATTGGTGGCTGAAGGACGTACAAGACCACGGACGAGGAGAGAACTCAGCCCTCTCCGTCGAAGAGCAGGTGCTCTGCACCGATCTGGTTTCACTCGGCTTCGCGTACATGCGAGGTCGGGCTGATTCTCACTCAAGGTCAATTGAACGACGGATCGAGGCGATCATTCGGGGGCCGCTACCGGAGCTGGAGGTGGCACCTCAGAACCGCGTGCTTGGGCGTTGGTCGTTCAACGGCGTGCCGCACGAAATCCGCCAGGAGGGTCGGGAATTCCTCATGTACTACTGGGTCGAAGGATCTACCAAGACCTACCCACCGCACAAGCTCACCGCGGTAACCGAGAAGGAATTCCACAAGACCGACGAGATTGGAAGCGGATCCGGCGAGTACTACATCATTGAGGTCGACGGGTCTCTTGCGATCCACTATGAGGACGATGGATTCTACAAGAGGTTCGCACCGGCTGAATAACGCTACGCGATGTCCGAGCGTCGCCGGAGCTGGCGTTTGTTCAGAGAGCCGTCACGCCAACTCCGCGACCTCGACGACTTCGATCCCGAGACTCAGCTCCTTCCGCTCCAAAGGGCGATTCGCGTCGATCGTGAACGGCTCTTCCCCGACCGCAGTCACATCGACGACGATCGGCGTCCCGGTCGTTTTCTTCGTTCGCAGCTGCTGCCTGGCCTCGACCAGAGCGTGACAGCGGCGGCCGCTCGCGCGTCATTCGCCCGACACGGGCCCGCCACCCTCCGATCCGACTACCAAGCCGAGTCCGCTTAACGAAACGACACGTCGCAACGTCGCGCCACCCGACTCGTCCCCGCCGCCGATCAGGACTTTCGAGCAAAAGGGCAACATCAGGGACACAATTGCGATTTCGACCCGATCTCGCCCCTTCGCCGCCCCTTCACCCCTCGTCACAACCCCCGCCCCTGAAAAAAGATATGGCGGAGAGATAGGGATTCGAACCCTAGGACGGGGTTAACCGTCAGTGGTTTTCAAAACCACCCCGTTCGGCCGCTCCGGCATCTCTCCGCTCGGGTGGGCATTCTCGCAATCGGGCGCGGTGGTCGCAAGGGAGCGCTCGGGAAAGAGTCGGGTCAGTGCGGGGCGCTGTCGTTCCCGTTCGTTCCGTTCGTTCCGTTCACTCCGTTCGCTCCGTTCGAGGGACCGGGTCCGGGCTTTCTCCCCCGCTTGCTACGGAAGAAGTCTCGGAGCAGCTGGGCGCTGGCGCCTGACAGAATTCCGCCCGTTACCTTGGGTACGTGGTTGTTCGCTTCGTTCTCGAGCACGTCGTAGACGGAACGATGCGCGCCGGCTTTCGGGTCGACGGCGCCGTAGACGACGACGGGAAGACGGGAGAGGACGATCGCGCCCGAGCACATGAGGCACGGCTCGAGCGTCACATAGAGGGTCGCCTCCGTCAGACGCCACGAGCCGTAGTGGGCAGCGGCTTGCGTGATCGCGATGACCTCGGCGTGCGCGGTCGGGTCCTGGAGCGTCTCGCGCTGATTGTGCGCCTTGGCGACCACCCGACCAGTCTCGTTGTCGACGATGACGGCTCCGACAGGAACTTCGTCCACCTCGACCGCTCGCCTCGCCTCCGTGAGCGCGAGCTCCATGAACCGCTCAGGCCGGTTCTCGCCGAAGATACCGATCAAGTCGTCGCCGGAACTCACGTCGTCCTCCTGTCCGAAGCCGCGACGCAGTATAACGATAGGCCGACAGTGGGTCGAGCGGCACGAGGCGGATCCCGCTTCCCGGGAGACGAAAAATTGCCCTTGAAAGACCCCGACGAGCCCCCTAAGATCCTTACCTCGCTCGTACAAATGCGCGCGCGCCCATAGCTCAATTGGATAGAGTACCGGTCTACGGAACCGGGGGTTCCACGTTCGAATCGTGGTGGGCGCGCCAAGTTAAAACCGCCTCCGACAAAGAGTTAGAGGCGGTTATTTTTCTGCCATCAATCTGACCGCCTCGCCCATTGACGTGTCATTGACGTTTCATTGACGTTTCACGTAGCGGAGAAGCACAGAGATGGATCAAACGGAATTCGAGCTATGCCTCCGCTGTGGACTGAACCCCGCCACCAACGGAGGCAACTGCGAAGACTGCTGCCAGCGGGAATCGGAGAGCGTTGACGAGAACGTTGAGTTGTGCAAACGCTGCGAACGGCTCTTGCCGCGCTGGTTTCTCGCCGCATGATTTCCGCGAAACTCCAGTCGAACAGCCCGTTGAAGAAGTGGATTCGGCGTCCGAGCGGCCGATTCGCCCGAGCTCTTCGTCGCTGAAACTCGCCAATGCTCCAGGAGGGTTCTGCCCTTCATTAGCCGCCGGTCCCGAGCCGCCGGTTGATGAAATTCTCAGATTTCACATCGATCGCTCACGCCGCGCAAAGTTCGACCGGACTCGTACGTCGAGCACCCTTGTACGTACGGTGAGTCGGAAGCGATCGTGCACGTATTCGATCTTCGTTTTTGTTTTGGGGACTCGTGACGGGATCGCTACGATGACGCCCGAAACCGCAAGAGATGATGAAGAGATCCTGCCTCAAACGGGGTGCTGTCATACGATGGTCGGGGGTGGTGGCACTGCTGTCTTTCACTGTCGGCTGCGGCTGGAGCCCGAATCCGGTCGACCGCGAAGAGATTCGCCAAGAGTCGGCTCTCGTCGGGCTGCGTCTGATCTCCGAGGACGCAGCCGCGGTGCCTCCGAAGTTTCGGGGACAGGCTCTACCTTGCACGGTCGACCCGGATCATCCCAATCCCCACTCCGACCCGACGAGGCCGGCTACCTCATCGTCGCGGCGAAGGGCAGCGAACGAGGTGACCTCGACGCGGTCCTTCGCACGTTGATGGACTGGGCGCCCGCACCGGCAGAACGCGGGGCGAGCGTGTGG
>CAYZGY010000712.1:0-4561 GCA_964478085.1 uncultured Planctomycetia bacterium | reverse complement strand
AGACGGGCTCTCCTCAGATGCCGCGCGCCGCGAAGGCGCAGCTCTCCCGCGCCTCGCAGAACGCGCAGTCGGCCGAGAAGAAGCTCGACCAAGGCTCGCTCTCCGAGTCGCGAGAAGACCAGAAGAACGCCGCCGAGGCTCTCGAGCGTGCGCGCGAAGCCGTGGCGAAGGAGCTGCAAGAAGCCGATCAGAAGAACGCCCGCGAGACGGCCGGTCTGCAGCAACAGGAGAGCCGACTCTCGCAAAAGGCCAACGACGCCGCGCAGCGCATGGGCGAGCAGGCTCGTCAGGGAACGAGCCAGGCGGCGAAGAGCGCCCTCCAGCAGGGTTCACGCAGCATGCGTCAGGCAGCCCAGAAGATGGCCGAAGCGCTTCGCAAGCTACAGGGCGGTCAGCGCTCGGATGCGCAGAAGGCGGGGGAAGACGCCGCGAAGCAGCTCTCCGAGGCGCAGAAGGCGCTTTCGGAGGGCAAGAAGGAGCTCGCGTCACGCAGCTCCTCCGAGAAGAAGCGCGACCTCGAGCGCAAGCTCGCGAAGAAGGCCAAGGAAGCGGCCGACGAGGTCCGCAAGCTCGAGCGGAAGCTTCGCCGCAAGGACGAAGAGAAGTCCGATCGCCTCGCGAAGGCCCAGTCCGCGCTCGACCAAGCCTCGAAGAAGATGCAGCAGGCGAGTCAGGATTCGCAGCAGGGCAACGAAAGCTCGGCGGCTCAGAAGCGCCAGGAGGCGCTCGAGCAGCTCAACCGGGCTCGCAAGGAGGTCGAGGAGGAGGAGAGGGACCAGCTCGCGAAGCTCGAACGCCGCAAGCGCTTTCAGAAGAAGAAAGACGAGCAGTCCGAGCTGGCCAAGAAGACTCGCCAGGCGTCACAGCAGTCTCCGCAGGGTTCCCAGGGCCGACAGCAGAGCGAGCAGTTCCAGGACGCCGCCGAAAAGATGGAGCAGGCCTCCGAGCAGCTCGATCAGGAGGACGCCGAAGAGGCCCAGGAGCGTCAGGAAGAGGCGCTCGCGAAGCTGCGGAACCAGGAGGATGAGCTTCGACGCGAGGAGGACGAGCTCGCCCAGCTCAAGCGCGAGCAAGAGATCCAGTCGATGATGAACGAGCTCACGGAGGTCAAGGACGCCGAGGAGCAGATTCATCGCCAGACCGTCGAGATCCACGCGAATCGTCCTTCGGGTCGTCTGTCCCGCCGTGCGAAGGGGCGCTTGCGTCTCAAGATCCGCCCGGTCGCCGACGAGCAGGACGCTCTCTCGCAGCGACTCGACACCCTCCTCGGACGCCTCGAGCAGGAGTCATCGCGCGTCTTCCGTTTCATGTTGCAGAACGTTCAGGCGGACATGAAGCAGATCCACGAGCTCCTCCTCGATCTCGAGACGGGTTCCTACGCGCAGTTTCTCGAGCGCAACGTGATTTCCGATGTCGATCGGCTGATCGCGTCCCTCAAGGAGCAGCTCGAGGTGCTCAAGAAGCAGAAGAAGCAACAGCAACAGCAACAGCAACAGCAACAGCAGCAGCAGCAGCAGCAGCAGGGTCAGGAAGCGCTCGTCTCGGTGCTCGCGGAGCTCTTGATGCTCAAGAACCTCCAAGTGGAGATCAACCGGAAGACGAGTCGCCTCGAGGACCTCAAAGAGGCCAGCGACGGTGAGTCGACGGAGATGTGGGACCGGGCGCTCGAGCGACTCTCGCAGCGTCAGGGCAACATTTCCGAGCTGACCGACAGGCTCGTCGAAGATTTCGATAAAGCTTCGCAGCAGAATCAAGGAGGCGCGGCTGGTTCCGATGAGGGGGCCGGTGAGCCGGAAGCCGGTTCCGACGAGGAGTCGGGCGACGAATCGTCGAGCGACGAAGAGTCGAGCGCGCCGGGTGAGCAGAGGGGCAAACCCCGAGTTCAGTGACGGAGACGGTGAGTCCAGATCCCGACTTATTCCCGAGGGTGGGGGGAATCCGACGAGGAAGAAGCCTGAGAGCGTTCTCGAGCCTCAGAGCCGCGTGCGTTCTCGTGCTGCTGTCTCTCGTCCTGCTGAGTCTCGTCCTCATGGCGTTCGGGCGCCCCGCCGAAGCTCAGGACCCGGGCGCGAACGAGTCGTCCGAGGCGAAGTCTGCGGCGATCGCGCGTCCGGTCGAAGGACCGGGCCGCCTCTCGGTACGTGAGCGCCAGGAGCTCGACCGGGCCGTGGGCAAGGCGCTCGACTACCTCGCGACGCAGCATTCGCGTGTCGCTGGCGAGTACCGGGGCTTCCAACGAACGGAGTATCCCGTCGCGACGACGAGTCTCGCCGGCCTGGCGATGCTCGCGGCCGGTGTGCTTCCCGATGAGGGCAAGCATTCCGACCAGCTCATCGGCTGCCTCAACTTTTTGCTCGACCTCGGAAGCAGGACCGATTTCCTCACGGAGCCCGGTGCGGGCGTCGGCAGCGGCAGTCGAATGCACGGTCACTGCTACGCGATCCTCTTCTTGACGCAGGCCGTCGGCAGCTTGACGGCCGAGCGCGAGAAGGAGGTCTCGCGAGTCATTCGTAAAGGCATCAAGGTCATCGCGAGATCTCAGAGCCGATACGGCGGCTGGTTCTACGGAGCCGACAACGAGGCCGATCAGGACGAGGCCTCGGTCACGATCTGTGCGATCCAGGCCCTTCGTGCGGCGCGCGACGCGGGTTTCTCCGTCGACGCGACGATCATCTCTCGGGCCATCAACTACGTGAAGAAGTGTCAGAACAGCGACGGCAGCGTTCGCTACATGATGCGTGGCAACGGGCAGAAATCGACCTACGCTCTCACCGCGGCCGCCGTCTCGACGCTCAACGCAGCGGGGGTCTATCGTTCGAAGGAGCTGACGCGTGGTCTCGACTTCATGCGGCGAGAGCTCCGACGCTTTCCGAACAATCCGCTCAAGGCGGTCGTCGACTCGTACTTCTACTACGGCAACCTCTACGTGGGGCAGGCCCTCTGGCAGCACGGAGGGCACGAGTGGGACACTTGGTACGGTCGTGCGCGCGTCAAGCTCCTCCGCCGGCAGAAGAAGACCGGCGAGTGGGTCAGTCGTCCCTTCGGCGACGCGTACGCGACCTCGATGGCGATCTTGATTCTCGGGATGCCCGTCGGTTATTTGCCGATTTTCGAGAGGTAGATCGTGTACGAGTTTTTCGCTTTCGACACTCTCTTCGCTTGTCTGGTCGGCGCCTTCACCGTCGCCACGTTCTTCGTCGCGACCTGCCGACACAGTCTCGATCGTTTCTCGCGACGAGGCCTCTTCCAGCGAATTCCGAAGGAGATACGGGACGACGGCGAGCGCTTCATCGGGCTCAAGGACGAGGTCGAAGGGACGCTCGAGCGACTCGACATCGCGCTGCGCTGCGCGCTCGTCTTCTCGTGCTGTGTCGGGCGAGCCGTCTGGCTCGACGGACACCTGGCGTCCGGTGCGGTGGGCGAGGTCGGGGTCGAGGTCGGCGTTACGCGACTGACGGAGCTTCCCGCCGGGGCTTTGACCGCGCTCGCCTCGATTTTGATTGTCGAGATTCTGGCCCTCACCTTCATCGTTCTCGAGTGGCTTCCACTCGTCATCGGTCGTCTTTGGCCCGAGCCTTGGCTCGCGCGTTCGCATCGCACCATCGTGTGGCTCTATCGACTGTTTACTCCCGTACGCTGGCTTCTCTCGCGAAGCGTCGACTCGCTCAAGCGTAGGAGCGCTGTCAGTGACGCTGACCTCTTCGAGGAGGAGATTCTCGAGAAGGTCGAGGAGGCCGCGCGCGAAGGACTCCTCGAGGGGCAAGAGGGAGACATGATCGAGTCGATCTTCGAGTTCGGCGATGTTCAGGTCTCCGAGGTCATGACTCCCCGGACGGAGATGTTCTGCCTCGACCTCGACGATCCGCTGCAGAAGAACCTCGAGATGGCGATCGATTCGGGCTACTCGCGCATCCCGGTCTACCTCGAGCACAAGGACAACATCAAAGGCGTCCTCTACGTCAAAGACCTTCTCAAGCGCCTCTACAGCAACGAGGAGATCGTCCTCGATTCGCTCGTGCGGCAGCCACTCTTCGTTCCCACGACGAAGAAGATCGACGAACTGCTCTCGGAGTTCAAGCAGCACCGCCTGCAGATCGCGATCGTGCTCGACGAGTACGGCGGCACGGATGGTCTCGTCTCGATCGAGGACGTCCTCGAGGAGATCGTCGGAGAGATCACCGACGAGTACGAAAAAGAGGAGGCCGAGCCGATCGCGCTCTCGCCCGGTGGGGTGGCCGACGTCGACGCGGCGATCCACATCGACGAGCTCAACGAGGAGCTCTCGCTCTCGATACCCGAGAGCGACAAGTACGACACGATCGGCGGATTCCTCTTCGCGAGCATGGGACGCATTCCCGTCGTCGGCGACTCGTTCGATCTCGAGGGGGGCGTCTCCTTCGAGGTCACGAGCGCGGACGAGAGGCGTGTGCTGCGACTCCGCATCCACAGGCCCGAGGAACTCGCGGACAAGGTCGCCACGGCGAGCGATCACGATGGCAGCGGGCGCGATGGCAGCGGGCGCGATGGCAGCGGGCGCGATGGCAGCGGGCGCGATGGCAGC
>CAYZGY010000711.1:0-4564 GCA_964478085.1 uncultured Planctomycetia bacterium | reverse complement strand
CGCGGACGAGCTCTTCTTCTGCGTAGGGCTTCTCGGCGCCGGGCGTCAGACGTCGGCGATAGACGCGTCCGACCGAGGCAAAATAGGCCCAGGGCTCGTGGAAGTAAACCGTCGAGGGCATCTCGAGGTCGTCGTAGATCGTCGTCGCGTGATCCCAGACGCCGTCGCGGTCGCGATCTTCGAGACGCTGCAGCACGTCGAGCTCGTCCTTGACCATGCGGCGCGTCGTGAATTTCGTCCCGTCGCGGAGCTCGACCTCGCGATCGACGAGAGCCTTCGATTTCGACTTGCGCCACCGGATCACGTGGGGGCGTCCGTCGTCGTCGAACGAGAGGCCGACGGGATTGACGACCGTCGGCTCCTTCGCTGCGATCTCGAGGCGGATGCCGTCGGGCGTCTCGTAGCCGGCGAGCTTCGGATCGCGCGTGCCTTGATCGATGAGCTTCACCCAAGAGGGGGTCGGGCGCTTTGCCCACTCCTCCTGGCGGTAGTCGTCCTCGGCCGAGAGAGCACGGAACGAAAGGACGACGAAAGGCACGAGCGAGGCGGCGAGTCGTTGCATCGAGGGTGATTATCGAGGTCGAAGGTCGAGACAGACGATCTGTCGATGGTCGCGGACGTAGAGCCGGCCGTTCGAGAGCGCCGGCGGCGCCCAAGCTTTCCGGGCTCCCTTCAAAGCCTGCGCGCGTCCGACGATTCGGCAGCCGCGCGGGTCGGCACGGACGAGCGTGAGCACACCGCGCTCGCTGAGGCAGATCAGCGTCCCTTCCGCGGCGATGAGCGAGCACTTGCCCGCGGCGCGCGAGGCCCAACGCTTCTTGCCCGTTCGAAGGTCGAGGCAACGGAGCGTCGAGCCTTGATTCGCGTGGCAGCCGTACGCGTTGCCGTCGAGGACGATGCTCGTCGCGTAATGGTTTTGCAGCTCGCCGCTCTTCCAGCGCGCTCGTACGGAAAACCGGCCGCCCCCCTTCGATTCAATGGCGAGCGACGCGCAGCCCGTTCCGTACGAACTCGAGACGAAGAGGGCACCCTCGTGCCAGACGGGTGTCGCGCAGTTGCAGTGATACTTGTTGCCGAATTCGTGTCGCCAGAGCTGACGGCCCGAGCGCGGATCGAGTCCGAGGTACGAGGTGCCCGTCGTCGCGACGATCTGCCGAGCGCCCGAGACATCGATCGCGATCGGCGAGCCGTAGCCGACCGGGTCCGATCCGGTCTTCCAAACGAGCGATCCTCGCTCGAGATCAAAGGCCGCGACGGACGCGCCCGACTTCGCCCCGGGCGTGACGACGAGCGTCTCGCCTTCGACGATCGGGGAGGCGCTCAGTCCCCAGAAGAAGCTGTCGCCGCGCGGGATCTTCGTTCCGGTCGTCTCGTAGACGTTCTTCTTCCAGATCTCCGTGCCGCTCTTCGCGTCGAGGCAGACGAGGTCGCCCGCGGCGAGCAGGCAGTAGAGCTTGCCGTCGTGAACCGTCGGCGTCGCGCGCGGACCTTCGCCCTGACCCTGGAAGTCGCGAAAGATCTCGCCGAGCGGTACGTGCCAGAGAGGCTTTCCGCTCTCGGCGTCGAACGCCGCGGCGAACTCGCGCCCCTTCTGCGCGGCCATCGTGAAGACTCGCTCGCCGTCCGAGCTGATCGACGAGAAGCCCTTTCCGAGCGGGCGACGCCAGAGCACCTTCGGTTGGCGTCGTCGCCAGTCGAGGTGGAGGCCGACCTCCTCGGAGATTCCGTTGCGCCGCGGTCCGAGGAACTGAGACCAAGGGCGGGCACGCTCGAGGCTCTTCGCGCTTCCGACCTTCTTCGACACTACCGGCGAGCGGAACCGCCTGACGCGATGGTTGTTCGTGTCGCCCACGTAGACGTGGCCTTCGCGATCGATGGTGATGCCGTGCGGGCGATCCATCTTCGACTTCGTCGCCGGACCGTCGTCTCCACCGAAACCTCGAGCCTTCGGTCCTGTTCCGGCGACCGTGTGAACCTTTCCGTCGCGGACGTCGATACGCCGGATGCACTGGTTTTCGGTATCGACGATCCAGGCATGCGCGTTGTCGGGCGAGGCGACGATTCCCTTGGGGCCGTTGAATCGAGCTTTCTTGGCGTCGCCATCCTCGAAGCCCTTCTTGCCGATTCCCGCGATGTGCGTGAGTTTCTTCGTAGGGAGGTCCATCGTCCAGACGCTGTGGCCTTCCCGCAGCGCGATCCACATCGTGTCGCCGACAATGTGGAGAGCGCGTGGGCCGAGCATCGGACGTCCCGTAGCGATCGTTCCATCGACGGGCAGCTCGCGCTTGCCGTTGCCCGCGATCGTCTCGATGCGGCGCGTCTTCGCGTCGATTCGACGGATGCGATGATTGCCGATGTCCGCGACGTAGATATTTCCTGCCGCGTCGAGCGCGATCGAGTGGGGGCGCTTGAAGACCGCGTCCTTCGCTGGACCGTCGTCGCCGGCATAGCCGTGCCGGCCGTTCCCGGCGATCGTCTCGATGACGCTCGTCTTCGCGTCGACGCGCCGGATGCGAGAGCCTTTCATCTCGACGAAGAACATGTTTCCAGCTGCGTCGAAGCGTACCTCGTACGGCTCGAGGAGGGTCGCCTCGATCGCGGGGCCGCCGTCGCCGCCAAAGCCTGGATTTCCCGTTCCGACGACGACCAAGGACGAGCGCGTCTTCGGATCGATGCTCGAGATTCGATGATTGCCGACCTCGGTGACGTAGACCGATCCACGCGGGTCGATCTCGACACCGAAGGGCTGCGAGATCGAGAACTCGAGAGCGGACGCGCGCGCTGGACCGCGACCGTCCTCGCCGTTTCCAGCGAAGGTCTCGATCTTCGGTGCGTCAGCGAAGAGCGCCGGGGTAAGCCGGAAGATCGTGAGAAGGACAAACGCTGAAGAGTGGGCGAGATCGAGCACGTCGAATCTCAGCAACCGTTTTCGGAGCACCATGCCGCGAGGCTCTCTTCGATCGGGCCGCAGTCGGGATACGGCGCGTCCGGGGGCGGTCCGCCTCGGAACAGAAAGCTGAGAATCGTGACCGCGTCCCCGATGTTGATCTCGTCGTCCCCGTTGACGTTGCCGGCACGAAAGCAGCGTGTCTCGTCGCCGAGAAAGAGCTGGCCCAGGATCGACACCGCGTCGGCGAGGTCGGTCGCTCCGCTGCCGTTGACGTCTCCGCGAATCGCGCGATGACGCGCGACGCTGAAGGACTCGAATAGGTTGCCGTCCTCCTGCCACACCTTTCCTTCGATCATCGCGGGAGAGATCGTCAGCTCGACGATCTGGAAGATGGTGTGGATGCCTGCGGAGAAGGCCTTGTCGACAAACTTCTTTCCGTCCGGAGTGCTGGCAGCTTCGAAGTAAGGCGTGTGCCCGCCTCCGCCCGAGGTGATGTAGATCGTTCCATCGGGAGCGACGTAGTGTGGGTCCTCGTCGACGTTGGCGAGATCGTAGCACCGCGGCAAGTCGGGAATCGGGTCCATGGGACGGTGGTCGAGATTCTCGCAGCGCTCGTCCCTCGTACGAATCGGGTAGCTCCGTTCGTAGAGATGCTCGTGGCCGACGAAGACGAAGTCGACGCGGTGTCGATCGAAGACCTCCGTGAGCTGATTGCGTCGGTCGATGACGTCATCGTCGAGCGCGTACGGACCCGTGGAGAAGATCGGGTAGTGTAGTGTCACGATGACCCACTGAATGCCACTCTCGTCTGCCGCGGCGAGATCGGCGTCGATCCATGCGAGGTTGTCGGGAAGGATCACGCCTTGACGCCCCCCGTCATTCGCGTCGATGACGAGGAAATGCGCAGGACCCCAGTCGAACGAGTACGTGCCGCGTTGTTCCCCGTCCGGCAGACCCGGGAAGAAGAAGAGATCCGAGAACGGCAAGCTGTTCTCGAGATCGTGATTGCCTCGAGCGGGAAACATACAGGCACGCGAGAGAAGGTCTCGATAGGGCGTGAAGACGCTCTTGGTGGTATCGCCCATGTAGTCGAGGTCGCCGACGTGGAGATACCCGTGCGGCTCGATCTCTGTCATGATTCTCGCGAGGGCGAACTGCTGCTCGCTCGTCGATCCGCTGTCCCCCTTGACGACCATGCGTACGACGCCACCGCCTGGAGACGGCGGAGTTCGAAAGGCTCGACGCTCTCCGAGAGTCTCTCCTGCGCTGCGAATCTCGTACGAGAACTCGCTTTCGGGAGAGAGACCTTCGAATCGAACGCGGTAGCACGCCGCGTCGGGAACAGGCGGCGATCTCGGGCCGTCCGGAATCTGCGGTTCGCAACCGAGGGTGCCATCGACTCGCGCGCTGGTCTCTTCGCCACTCGGCGACGTCAGCAGGATCGCGGCGTCCTCGAGCGGCTCGGTCATCACCCAGACGATCTCGACGTACGTCGGCTGGAGCCTCTGCAGGTAGGGGCCGCGGAAGATCTCCGGATCGGCGCTCGCCGTGCTCGTTAGAGAGAGGGCACAGAGGAGAGCCAAGACGGATCGAATTCGCTGTTTCGAGTCGTTCATGACGGGGCTGATTGTACCCGATCGAACGCCGGTCGCGAGCATCACGCAGGGCCACCGT
>CAYZGY010000710.1:0-4567 GCA_964478085.1 uncultured Planctomycetia bacterium | reverse complement strand
TCGGTCTTGGGCGTGCATGGTCGGATGCTCGGTGTCGTCGATGCGCACGACCGCGCCGTAGACGTCATCGGCTTCGCTCCGCGTCTCGATGAAATTCGCTTTCCCCGATCCGTCTCGTCCGCGCTTGTGAAAAGCGATGCGATGACGAGGCAGCGACGCGATACAAACCTTCTCGGCCGAGGGCGTACGCTCGGCGATTCGTTTGGAGACGAGATTGGATCCGTAGCAGAATACCAGCAGGGTACTGTCCTCCTCTGAGCGTTTCTCTTCGGATTGTACAGATCGTCAGAGTCCTGCCCAGTGTCTGATTCCCGGGTTTTCAGGTTTTTGGTGAAATTCGCAGCGCCATGCCAGAGCTCCCCGACCTGACGATCTACCTCGAGTCGCTCGATCGGCACGTGCGCGGCGAACGGCTCGAGCGACTCCGCATCGTCAGTCCTTTTCTGCTTCGTACGATCTCGCCGTCGCCGGAGGACGTCGAGGGTCGCGTCGTCACGGGATTTCGGCGCGCCGGCAAGCACACCGCCTACTCATCTTCGTGACTTCCTCCTCGAACTGGGCACAGGCATCGCGTTCCTCGGCAGCGAATATCGCCTCGACATCAATGGAGACGAGTTCTTCGTCGACCTGCTCTTCTACCATCTGCGGTTGAGCTCTTTCGTCGTCATCGAACTCAAAACGACTGACTTCCAGCCGGAGCACACCGGCAAGCTCAGCTTTTACTGCTCCGTCGTCGACGATCAACTTCGACGAGAGAATGACACCTCGACGATCGGCCTTCTTCTCTGCCGAGGAAAAAAGAGGACGGTCGTAGAATACGCGCTTCGAGGAATCTCGCAGCCGATCGGTGTATCCGAGATGACACTCCCCGACGAGCTCCCTTCGGTCGAGGAGCTACGGGCTCTTCGGCTCCGACTCGTCCTTTTTCTTCTCCGGATCGTCGCCCTTCGTCTCGGGCTCCGTCGCGTACAAGCCCGCGAAGGGTAGCGGATCGACCGTGAACGCGTGGGCGAGCACCGGTGCGACGCCGGCGCCTTCTGCTCCCGGCTCGACGCGTTCGCCCGGGATCTCGAAGACGACTCCGCCGACGCGGCAGACTCCGTCGTCTGCGCAGAAGTAGGCGAGGGCCTCGACGCGCGCGATTCCTTTCACCTTGGCGTTCGCTTGGATGCGCACGGGAATCGTGACCTCGCCCGCTTCGGTGAGCCTTCCCGCGGCCGTCTTCTCGTCGACCGGCGCGAGTGACGAGCCCGCCTCGGCGAGTAGCTGAAACGCGCTCGGAGAGTCGTTCTGGTACTTGTGACCCGCGGGAAGCGTGAGCTTCAGCTTAAGCTCTCCCGCCTTGCCGGGCTCGAGCTTGAGCGGCGCCGTCTTGATCGTCGGCGTGCCGGGAAGATCCGCGAGGCGAATCGACCGTGGTACGATTGCGGAGGCCGGCTTCGGAATGCCCTCGAGCTTCAGCGTCGTGACCTCGAGCGAATCCATCGCGACGATACGGATGGCGTGGTTGTTCGTGTCGGCGACGAAGAGCTTCTTGCCGTCCGCGGTCATCGCGAAACCCGATGGCTCCGCGAACTGGGCTTCGAGTCCTTTGCCGTCTTTGAAGCCGGCCTTTCCCGAGCCGACCCACTTGGCGACGCTCTTCTCGGCGGGCTTCATGACCTTCAAGCGGTGGTTGTAAGTGTCCGCGACGTACACGACCTTCGCCGGCTCGTGCCACCAAACGCCGAGCGCGTGCTGAAGGCGGGCCGAATTGCCGATACCGTCGACGTCGCCGAACGCGAAGAGATTGCGCGGTTCGTCGTCTTCCCCGCCGACGATCGTCGCGGTCGCCCCACTCTCGAGATCGATCGAGCGGATGCTGCTGCTCTCGCAGTCCGCGATGAAGAGCTTGCCGTCGCCGATCGTCAATCCCGATGGCTGAGACCACGCCGCGGCGAGCCGGTTCTCATGATTGTAGTTCTGCTCGCGACCCGAGCCGCTGTAGTTCTCCGTCACGCCGGTCGTCTTGTCGTGGCGCCAGATCTGGTGCGTGCCGGCCATCGCGATGTAGACCGACTTGCCGTCCGGATCGACGATCACGTCCCACGGCGTGCTGATGAGCTGCTCGCGTCCCTTCTTCCCACCGCTGTAGTCCCGACCCTGCGTGCCGTCGCCGGCGACCGTCGTGACGGTCTTCTTCACGAGGTCGATCTTTCGCAGCGCGTGGTTCTCGGCGTCGGCGACCCAGAGGATGTCCCCGTCGACCGCGAGCCCCTGGAGGCGATTGAACTGCGCGGAGTCGTAGGAGCCGTCCTCGAGGCCGATGCGTCCCGATCCGATCGCCTCGACGAACTTGCCTTCGAGGTCCGTCACGACGACACGGTTGTTGTTCGAGTCGCTGATGAAGAGCTGCCCGCGCTTGTCGTCGATAGCGAGCTTTCCCGGAAAGCTGAGCGGCGAGGTCGACCTCGTCGACTCGGCGAGCGGCGTCATCGGAATCGGGTCGTGACGGAAAGAGTTCTCCGGGTAGAAGTCGAGCGCAGCCGCGATGCCCGCGTCGAGCACGTCACGCTGTCCTTCACCGGCGACCATCAGGAGCAGGTTTCCCTTCGGCCCGACGATCGCGAGCGAGGGCCAACTGCGCACACCGATCGCGCGCCAGAGCCGCATCTGGTCGTCGTTCACGACGGGATGCTTGATCTCGTAGCGAAGAACGGCCTGCTCGATGTTCTCGGAGACCTTCTCGTTGTCGAACTTCGCGGAGTGCACCCCGACGAACGCGACAGGATAGCCGGCGTACTTCTCCTCGAGGTAGGTCAGGTCCGGCAGGATGTGGATGCAGTTGATGCAGCAGTACGTCCAGAAGTCGAGGACGACGATCTTCCCCTTGAGCTCCCGCTCGAAGGACAAGGGCGGCGAGTTGAACCAGTCCTGCCCCTTCGCGAAGTCGATGATGGCGAGCTCTTTCGCATGCGCATCCATCTTTTCGACGTGCTTGCGCACCATCCCGTAGAGCTCGAGGAAGCGCGGATCCTTCACCTCTTTCTTTTCATTCGCCCCTGCTCCGTCCTTCGCCCCTGCTCCGTCCTTCGCCCCTGCTCCGTCCTTCGCCCCTGCTCCGCCCTTCGCAATCGTGACCGAAGAGGCCACGACGATCGCAGCCAAAAAGGACCAACTCGAAAGGGTTCGACGCATCGCTTCCTCGCTCCCGTAATTCGCAGTATTCGGTTTCTTCGGACGGGTCAGGATACTGCGTTGGCGGGACCGTAACCACTCACGAATCTGAAGACAGAGATAACGGCGGCCGTATTCTTCCCTCACTTGATTTAGAGTCGCCTGTGGCGACAATGACCTGTCGGAGAATCTACGTTTCAGAGAACTTCCAAGCCGGAGCCACAGCGTTGAAAGCGATCGCGGTACACCCCGGACAGGGCGAGAGCGTTCACCTTGCAGATCTCGCAAAACCCTCCATCGGAGAGGTGAAGAACGGGCGCGGTGTTCTCGTGAAGGTGCTCGAGGTCGGTGTCGACGGGACCGACAAGGAGATCAACGAAGCGCTCTACGGCGAGGCGCCTCCCGGATCGGAGTTTCTCGTCATCGGTCATGAGTCGTTCGGTATCGTCGAGGCCGTCGGCCCGAACGTCACCGAGCTCAAGCCCGGCGATTTCGTCGCGGCGACCGTGCGTCGTCCCGGTGCCAGTCTGTTCGACACGATCGGCACCTACGACATGACGACCGACAAGAAGTACTACGAGCGAGGAATCAGCTGCTTGCACGGTTTCTTGACCGAGTACTACGTCGATGAGCCCGAGTACCTCGTCAAGGTGCCCGCGTCGCTCAAGCACATCGGCGTTCTCATGGAGCCCATGAGTATCGTGGAGAAGGGGATCGTCCAGGCGTACGAGATCCAGCGCCGCCTTCGCGTCTGGCGACCGAAGAAGGCGCTCGTTCTCGGCGCCGGGGCCATCGGACAGCTGGCGACCCTCGTCCTGCGCCTCAAGGGTATCGAGGTCGTAACGATGGCGCGCTCACCCGCGCCGCACCTCAAGGCGTCGCAGGTCGAGGATCTCGGTGCGACTTACATCGACACGACGAATCACACGCTCGACGAGGTTTCGGACCAGCACGGTCCCTTTGACCTCGTCTTCGAGGCGACGGGCGTCTCGTGGATCGCATTCAAGTCTCTCGAAGTGCTCGACAAGAACGGCGTGCTGATTCTGACGAGCATCACGGGCGGCGACAAGAAGGTCGAGATTCCCGCCGACAAGATCAACCTCGAGTTCGTGCTCTACAACAAGGTCATGTTCGGCACGGTCAACGCCAACCGCGAGTACTTCGAACTCGGCGTCAAGGACTTCGCCCACGCCGAAGCGGAGTACGCGGGATGGCTCGCGCGGCTGCTCTCGCACCCGGTCTCTGGGTTGGATAACTTCGAAACGATGATGAACCTGCTGACGACCGAGAAGCAGGCGCTGAAGGTTTTTATGCAGGTCAATCCCGTGGAACGGAATTGACCTGCGATTCTTTGAGGGGGCTTTCGGGAAGCCCCCTCAAAGAATCGCATCTTCGCCGCGACCGATTCACC
>CAYZGY010000709.1:3798-4572 GCA_964478085.1 uncultured Planctomycetia bacterium | reverse complement strand
CGCCCGAGAGCGACACGACCGAGGGCACATCCCCGTCGAGCGGGACCGGCGCCCGACGCGACCGTCGCATCGCACGTGCGGCGGGCTCGGCGATCCACCACCTGCTCGAGGTCTGGGATCGCGCCGACAAGACTTGGCTCTTCGAGACGGCCGGAAAGGCCTCCGTCATCGCCGCCGCACGAGAGCAGGTCGACGCCGGAGTCGTTCTCGGAGACGTCGAAGCTCGACTCCGCGACGCCGACGCGTCGGGCGCTCTCGACGAGATCGCGAAGCTCCCGAGCCTCGCACGCGAAGTACCGTTGCTCTGGCAAGATGACGACGGAACGATCTGGGACGGCGTCGCCGATCTCATCACGGGAACACCTGGCGCCCCCGAAATCGTCGACTACAAGACGACGGCGGAGAAGTCGACCGACGAGCTCGAGCAAGAGAACGCCCGCCAGCTCGCGAGGTATCGCGAGGGAGTACGGCGCGCACTCCGCCTTCGTGAAGGTACACCAGCCCGCATTCTCAAGCTCGGGCCGAAGCAGGAGACGTGAGGTGAATGCGAAATCGGCCAGCGATTCTCTGACAGTGCCTCAGAATAGCTCCCATGGATTTCGCTCCTCGACAGAACTGGACTCTACACGCGACGGCCACACGAGCGAGTCGCCTCCAAAGGCTGCGTGAATTGAGCCCGACGGCGGCTTTCGCGATACTGGAGGACCTCTGCCGATTCGCCGCAGAAGTGACGCGCGATCAACCGACGCGCGATCAACCGACGCGCGATCAACC
>CAYZGY010000709.1:0-3698 GCA_964478085.1 uncultured Planctomycetia bacterium | reverse complement strand
GACGCGTGATCAACCGACGCGTGATCAACCGACGCGTGATCAACCGACGCGTGATCAACCGACGCGTGATGAGGAGAGCGCCCTGCGACTCCAGAAACGCCGCCGAGAGACAAAAGCTCTCATTCGACGAAAGGTAGCGGCAGGTTGTCGAACAGCAGCTCGTTGCTCCTCTCGAGCGAGTTCGCGCTGAATCGCGCTGAATCGCGCTGAATCGCGCTGAATCGCAGCGAGAGAGCTGAGAACGACTACTTCTTCTTGGTAAGCCGCTCGCAGAGCCGTTCGAGGTCGCGTGGCATATCGGCCTCACGCCAGCGGTTCGGAGCGATCGGGAGCTCGATGCTGCGGATGATCTGCTCGTTCCACCGCCGCATCGAGATCTGGCCCTGAGCGTCGTTGACGCCGAGACTGTTGACCGCGGCGTTGGACTTGTGGCTGTGGAACATCCCCGAGAGGACCATCTTGATCGGCTTCCTCGAGTCGCCCTTGATCGTCCGGCAGGTGATCAGCATCCGGTGGTCGTCGGCCGGGTAAAGCTTCCTCTTACCGACCTTTCGCGGAGCGCCCGGGACGTACTGGTAGGTCTCCCAGACGCGAGCCTTCGGCTTGTGGCTCTGCTCGACGACCGTCAACGTGTGCTTCTTGGCGCCCGTCTTGATCTGGAGGTGCTTCTCGGGCTTCCTGTTGAGATAGAATGCGTACTTCCCGGATCCCGAGCCCGAGATTTCGACGATGAAGAGGACACGCCCCTTCTCTTTCTTGTACTTGGAGTAGAGCGACTTGAGCTTCCTCTCGAGCGCCTTGCCCTCGTACCCCGCACGATTCAGCTCGCCGCAGCCGCGCGAGATGAAGTAGGCGAAAGCGTCCTGCACGACGCTCACCCGAATCTGCACGCCACCCTCCGAGTCGTCGTACGTGTTGAGCGACTCGAGCTCGCGGTAGAAGTCGCCGTCGGGAATGTCCCACGGGGCTTCATCGTCAGCCAGCAAGGAACGCTGGGCGACGAAGACGGGCGAGATGAGCGAAATCGCGACGAGGAACGCCGCGGCACGGAGCGTCCGGACACTCGAGAGATTCATTGCGCAAACTCCAGGGATTCTGGGCACTGCACGGACCACAACGAACATCGGGGCCATGTTATCGCCCGCCCTGAGGCGAATCAAGGGCCGCGAAAGTCCCCGAGAGCCGAAAACACGCACGGAAGCGTGAGAGGGATTCCAGAACAGCATGGGGACAGACACATGAGCGAGCTGATCTACGACTGCAACTGTGACACCGTCATCGAGATGCAGGAGCTGGACGTCGGCGTCGAGGAGATCCTCCAGTACGTCCGCGGCATCTTCTCGATCGAGCAGAAACGCGCCCTCCTCGGTGGCATCCAGGACATGGTCCCGACCGCCGAGCCCGTCGAGCAGTTCTACGGGTAAGCTCTCCGGGGTATCACCCCAGAACAGACTCCGTCACGAAGCTCCGTCGACATCACGCGCTTGGACGACAACCTGCCCGGTCTCGGGCTCGATCGCCAAGCTGTATCGGCCCTCGAGGAGACCGTGGATGTCCTTTCCGACGAGCTCGTGACGCCAACCTGACGCGACGCGGGGTTCCGTCTCGGGATCCTTCGCCGCGTCGGAGCGCTTTCTCCTGACGAGCGCGTAGAGCTCCGTTCTCGTCGCGAGCCAGCCCGGGCTGACGCGCAACCCCTCCGCGCGCGCCTTGAGGAAGGTCTCGATAAGGTCGACGACGATCGTCAACGACGAGTCCTTCGGCGCCTTGTCGAGCGGCGGCGGCAGCTCGGCTTCGCGCGTGTCGATCGAGCCACGGATGCTGTCGAGTATGTCGCGACCGTGTCGCTTGACGAGCTGCGGATGAACGCCGCGGAAGTTCGACAGCGCCTCCATCTTCGTCGGCTTGGCCTTGACGAGCTCGACGAGGATGTCGTCGCTGATGATGTGGTTGCGAGGACGATCGCGATCCGCGGCCGCGTCCTCACGCCACGCGGTCAGAGCGCGCAACACCGCGAGCTCCTTGCGGCTCAGCTTGGCGGCACCTTTGACTCGCTGGTAGAGCATCTGAGGGTCTTTTCGGTAGAAGAAAGGGTTCTGGTAAACCCGGAGCTCCTCCTCGACCCACTCGACGCGGCCCTCGTCCTCGAGCTCCCCCAGGATCTTGTCGTACGCAGGGTGGAGGTGGATCACGTCGTCGAGCGCGTACTCGATCTGCTTCTTCTTCAGTGGGCGAAGCGACCAGTCCGTGAAGGTCTGCGTCTTCGCGAGACGCACGCGGACGAACTCCATGACGAGCTTCGAGTAGCCGATGCAATCACCCCGGCCGAGCAGCGCCGCGGCGATCTGGGTGTCGAAGATGTTCTTCGGCGTCGTCGGCTGCCCCCCGAAGATCTCATCGGCGAAAAAGATCTCCATGTCCTGTTGGCCCGCATGGACGAGCTTGCGAACGCTATCGTCCGCGAGGAGGGCATGGAGCGACGAGAGGTCGTCGATCTCGAAGGGATCGATGGCGACGGCCAAGTCCCGAATGCCGATCTGCACCAGGCAGAGGCGAGGCCGGTAACGCTTCTCGCGAATGAACTCGGTATCGAAGGCGACCGTCTCCGATTCGCGACAACGCGCGATGATGTCCTCGAACTCTTGCTGATCGGTTATCAGAGACATTTTCCCGCGACCCGGTCGAAGAAGAAGGAGGTCACGGTAACAGAAAGAGGCGTGGGGTTCAGCCAAGAATCAATTCCCGGAGAGACGTGCGGGCGTGCGGCAGATTCGGTCGCGAACGATTGAGTCGATCCGCAGGCGTAGCCACGCTACGCTGAGGAATCGGCGATTGAGGAGCGGACGAAGGTGTCGTGCGAACGCGCGGAAATACGGGAAGTGATTCTTGGCTGAACCCTTGGTGGAAAAAGACCGCGGCGAGCGTTACAAGAGAGGCCCTCAGGACCGCAGGAAAGGACAGGAAGCCGCGTGAACATCGTTCTCACCAACGACGACGGAATCGACGCCCCGGGGATCTCTGCGCTCCAGGATGCCTGCGGCCACGCGGGAGAGGTCATCGTCGTCGCTCCGCACGGCCCGCAATCCGGCGTCGGGCACCGGGTCACCGTCGAGCATCCGCTGCGCGTCGACGAGGAAGCGGCCTGTCGCTTTCGCGTCCACGGAACGCCCGCGGATTGCTCGCGCGTCGCGCTGACGGAGCTCGTCCCCGCGGCCGACTGGGTCCTCGCAGGAGTCAATCGCGGCGGCAACCTCGGATCGGACAGCTACATGTCCGGCACGATCGCAGCCGCCCGCGAAGCAGCGCTGCTCGGAAAGCGCGCCATCGCGATCTCGCAGTACGTCGGCAAGCAGCGTGAGGTCGACTGGGAGCTCACCGCAGCCCGTACGCGACGAGTCCTCGAGCTCCTGATGAGCGAAGACTACGACGACGCCTTCTTCTGGAGCGTCAACCTCCCCCACCCCGACTCGGACGACGTCGATCTCGAATGCGTCCGCTGTGACCTCGATCCCTCGCCCCACGGCGTCGCGTACTCGCGGGACGGAGCGGAGTTCATCTACGAGGCCGACTATCACGAGCGCCCCCGCCTCCCGAATCACGATGTGGACATCTGCTTCGGTGGTCGGATCGCGTTGACGCGGATTCCGATCCTGCTGCGCGGGAACTGACAGTCGCCCTTCGCCCTTCGCCCTTCGCCC
>CAYZGY010000708.1:440-4574 GCA_964478085.1 uncultured Planctomycetia bacterium | reverse complement strand
TAAGCTCGATCTCGTTCGAGCCGTCGGCCGGCTCGACGAGCATGAGAGAACGCCCCGCGAGAACGGGGTGCCCAACCGTTCGGACCTCGACGGCCGTCGAGAACTCGAACGACGTCCTGCGGTTCTGCTCGCCGAAGACGAGCTCGACGAACGGCCCGCCGCTCATGTTCTCGAACGCCGCACGACGTCCCGATCCGCCTGCCGCCGCATCGCCGTGCGCCACGACAGAGAGCGAACCGTCGGTCGTCTGAAGCTGGAGGACGAGAGCACGCGCATTCCTCGAGCCCTCGCTGTCGCCACTCTCGAGACGCCAGCGAATCGAGATCGCGCCGGGATCGGCACCGATCGACGTCTCGAGCGACGCGAACTTTCGCGCCTCGAGGTCCGGAATCTCGGTATTCGCGATGACGCGCCCACCCTCCCCTGAACGAATCCGCATCTCGGAGAGACGCGGCCCGAGAGCGAGGGGATCCCGCTCGAGGTCGACGCCACCCCAGAGATAAGGAATCAGAGATCGCGATCCGCGACGGATCGAGAGGATACCACCTTCGCGCAGTCCGCCGAGCAGAGGTTCATCCTCCGTCGTGACGCGGAACTCGAATTCGGATTTCTCCTCGACGGGTGCGTCGGCGACTTCGCCTTCGCTCGTCTCGGTCGTGCCGTCGCCATCACCGTCGGACTCCGCGAGCGAGCTGAGTGAAATCTGATCGAAAATTGCGGAGCCGGGCCCGAACGCGAAACACGAAAGGACGCCGTAGCTCGCGCCTCCCGGAGCTTGGACGATCTGACTCACATCGATCGAGTCGCCCCGTCCCTTCGCCGTCGCGGAATAGCTACGTCCAACGAGTGTCCCGCTCCCTTGCTTGCCGCGGTACCAGTCGATCGAGATACCGGCTGCGAACGCCGATTGATTGGCGACGAATCCCTCGAGCAGATAGCGTCGATCGATCGGGACCGCGAAGGTTCGCTCCTGCTCGACGGAGCAGGCGAGGTCGCTACCGTCCTCCGCCGACGGTCGCCCCGCAGTGATCTGAAGGGCCCAGTTGCCCGGATCGCGCGCCTCGGCGGCTGTCACCGCGATCTCGCCGCGACTTCCCTCTGAAAGCTCCCAACCGGGCACTTCCGAACTGTCTTCGTTCTCGGGTCGAGCCTCGAAAGACCAGTTCTCGACGACGTTGCTCGGAACCGGAGGATCGACCGCCTCTTTCGAGAGCAGACGATTCGCCAGGTCGTACGAGAACCAAGCGACGCCGAGAACGATGACGACCAGGATCACGGTCGAGACCGTCTGACCGAGCTGCTCGGACTTGAGCAGAGACTCGACGTCGACGCTCAGTCGACCGGCTTCGGGACTCGACTCGCCGCCCGACGCCGGGGACGTCGAAGTGGCGCGCGAGGCGCTCTTCGACGAGCCACTCGACTTCGCCTTTCGTGAAGCGTCACGAGCCAAGGTCGCCTGAATCACCACGGGATCCGCGAGCTCGACCTCGAAGAGGTGCTCGCCGACCGCAAGCTTCGATCCTTGCCCGAGCACGGCGCCCTTGCTCACTCGCTTGCTGTCGACCGCGCAGCCGTTTCGGCTCCCGAGGTCCTTCAGAACGAGCATGTCCTTCTTGCGCAGGATCTCCGCGTGCCTCGTCGAGACGCGGCGATCGTCGAGCGCCAGGTCGACTTCCTTGCCGCGCCCGATGACGAAGGGCAGAGAGGCGATCTCGACGACGGAATCCTCGAGAGAGCCTTCGATATTGCGGAGACGAGCGACGACTGTCGATGCCGTCGCGACCACCGGCGAAGAAGAGGTCTCGAGCTCGAGCTCTTCGCCGCTGCTTCCGTCCCCGACCCCGCCCGACTCTTCGAGCCCTCCCGACGAGTCGCTCGCCGCACTCGCCGTGCTGACGTTCTCGTCCGGATCGTAGCAGAACTCCGTCTTGCCGATGGAGAACTTGTCACCCGAAGTGATCAACGCGCGCGTGATCGCTTCGCCGTCACGCTTCGTCCCGTTCGAGCTGCCGAGATCCTCGAGGACGACGCCGTGAGCCGTCTTCGAGACGCTCGCGTGCTTACGCGACGAGCGAGCGTCCTCGATGACGATGTGATTGTCGGCACCCCGGCCAATCGTCACCGTCGTCTCGTCAAACTCGAGCACTCGCGGCTCGCTGTCTGGCGGTTGGACTTGAATGCGGATGGACATTCGAGAAACTTGCTTCCGGAACCTTACGAAGAGAGATAGATCGAGGCTCGGGAGCTCTCCGAAGCTCCGTCACTCCCCGCGGTGTTTTCGCCGCCCATTTTCGGCGAAGACGCACCGATCGGAAACGACTTCGACACCGCTCGCGACTACGAATCGAGCTATCGCATTACGTATCGACCTCTTTCGTGATCTTGTACTTCTGGATCTTCGCGTCGAGCGTCGGGCGAGAGATCCCGAGCAGCTCGGCGGTCTTGGACTTCTTCCAATTCGTGTCGATGAGCGTCGAGCGGATCACCTGCTGCTCGACGTCCTCGACCGTTCTCGCGACGACCTCCTTGAGAGGCTTCCCTTCGTAGGAGACACCGCCCTTGGCGCCGCGGGCTTGGATGTTCGCGCTCAGGAGATGCGACTCGATGCGCTCGCCGCTCAGCGCCGCAAGACGCTCGACCTCGTTCTCGAGCTCTCGAATATTGCCCGGCCAGTCGTACTGGTAGAGCAGCTGGAACGTGTCACGATCGAGGCTCTTCTTCTTGTCCTCGCTGCGCTTCGCGACGCGGTCGAGGAAGTAGTCAATGAGGAGCGGGATGTCCTCGCGACGTTCCCGCAGCGGCGGCAGCGTGATCGTGATCACGTTGATGCGGTAGACGAGATCCTCACGGAACTGGTTCTGCCGCACCATGTCGAAGATGTTCTTGTTCGTCGCGGAGATGATGCGGACGTTGACCTTGATCACGTCCTTTCCGCCGACGCGTCGCACCTCGCCCTCCTGGAGGACGCGCAGGAGCTTCGTCTGCATCCCGGGAGGCATGTCCGCGATCTCGTCGAGAAAGAGGGTCCCGCCGTCGGCGACCTCGAAGAGCCCGCGCTTGTCACGCGTAGCGCCGGTAAAAGCGCCGCGCACGTGACCGAAGAACTCGCTCTCCATCAGGTTGATCGGGATCGCCGCGCAGTTCTCGCTGACGAACTCGTGGCCCTGTCGGGAGCCATTGACGTGAATCGCGCGCGCGACGAGCTCCTTGCCAGTCCCGCTCTCGCCGAGAATCAGGACGGGCACGGACGAGTCGGTGACCTTGTCGAGGAGACGGAAGATCTCGTACATGCGCGGGCTGCGCGTGACGATCCCCGAGTAGTCGTACTTGAAGCCGGTCGGACGCTCTCGAGGAATCAGGTTGATCGCCTCCTCGAGCTGCAGCGTCTTCGAGAGGACCTTCTCCTCGAGCTCGACGTTCGAGCGCTCGCGCTTGCCGCGCGCCTCCTCGAGCTGTTTCTGGCGCTTGCGGTTCTCCTCGAAAAGACGCGCGTTGCGAATCGCGACGGCAGCCTGGTGCGAGACGAGCTCGAGCCATCGGAGATGGTTCTGATTGAAAGCGCCCTCATCGAATCGATTGTCGACGTAGATCGCGCCCGAGACGATCTCGCCCGTCGAGATCGGCACACAGAGGACCGACTTGAGATTGAGCTTCTTGACGCTCGAGAGGCTACGAAAGCGACGATCGGCGACGGCGTTGTCACTGCGGACGGGCCTCGCCGAACGGACGACATCTTCCGCGATGCCGCGGCAGAACTTGAACTCGGGATCGCGGACGTCCTCACGGTCCATGTTGCGCGCCGCCTTGACCTCGAGCTGATCGCCCTCGGCGAGGAGCAGGAATCCGCGCTCGGCGGCCGTCACCTCGACGACCGTGTCGGCGATGAGATCGAGAAGGTCGCTCAGGACGATGCGCGAGTTGAGGTTTCGGTTGACCTCGAGGAGCTTGAGGAAGATCTCCCGCTCCTTCTTGAGCACGTCGAGCTGCCCCTCCTCCTCGAGACCGCTGAGGGGCTCGAGGAAGTAGTCGGTGGTCAGATCGATCGTCTCGTCGGAGAACTCGCGCGAGATGTGCTCGTAGAACATCCGCGTCTTGCCGATCTCGATGCAGTCGCCGGCCCGGAGCTCTTTTCGA
>CAYZGY010000708.1:0-430 GCA_964478085.1 uncultured Planctomycetia bacterium | reverse complement strand
GGATGCCGTTGACGAGTGTGCCGTTGCGGCTCTTGAGATCGACGATCTCGTAAGCTCCGTCGGCGCGCTCGATCTGGCAGTGGTGGCGCGAGCTGTTGATGTCATCGATCTCGATCGTGTTGTCGTGAGACCGCCCCATCGACGTGATCTTCTGCGAGAGCTCGACGACGTGCTGGTCGTCGCCCGTACAGACGATCAACTTCGGGTAGACGCGCTTCTTGGCAGTGCCGCTCTTTCGCGCGGCGCCCGGCTTCTTGGAAGAGCCCTGGGAGAGTTGTCCCATGTTCTACTTTTCAAGAGACTTAGGTCCGTGGAGCCGGACCCGGGAGTGTCGTTCGGAATTCCTCGACGGAGCTGGTGGTGGGTCTTCTCCCCAGCGGAGCTCGAGAAAGAGCACCGCGCTACCTAGCCGTGGTACCTAGCCGTGGTA
>CAYZGY010000707.1:0-4582 GCA_964478085.1 uncultured Planctomycetia bacterium | reverse complement strand
GAACATCGGCCTGATCGGGATGCGGATTTCCGAGCCCGAGGAGGCTGATCGTCGTCACGAGTGGAATCACGTGGTCTCTCCTTTCGAAGGCGCTATTGTCTGCCAGCGAGCGGGGGAAATCCATGCCCGGGTTTTCGGCCGTGCCCAGCACGGGCGGGAGCTGTTCGGGGGGATCGTGAAGGGCAGGAAGGGATGCTGGGGAAGCCTAACGGTCAAGCCGGTGATCGCGATCGTGAACAACTCGGCGAGCGAATGGGCGAGCTGCCAGGCTCGTAGACGATCGGTGATCGCCGGATCTTGCGAGAGTGTAGGCGACCATCACTTCGTAGCTCTGCCGATCGAAATCCGGGGCCAACTTGGCACCCTCGCCCCAGTCTTTCGCGCTCGAAGTGAACTTCCCTTGCTCGGTACGGCTATTGGCGCGAAAGACATAGAACTTCATCATCGCCTTCCTCAGTCGCGGTTTCTGCGCGAGGGGCATCTCGTCGTAGAATCTCTCGGCCGCGAGGATGGCGGGGGCGAGGGCCTTTTCGATGAGCGCGTGCTGTTCGCCCTGGAACGCGACCGTCGCCGCCTCGTCGCAGGTGTCGAGGAGTCGAGTCACGAGGTCGAGCCGGTTTCCGTGCTCAGCGACGAGCGTCCCGTTGAGAGAACAGGTACGAAGAACACGGCCCCCTCGAAAACCCTCACCGCCGGAGGAGGTCCGATGCGAAAGATTTCACTCACGGCTCTCGTCTCTATTCTGCTGGTTCTCGCGACCGTCGGATGGTCGTGCACCGCGAGGAATCCGGTGCGCGGTTCATGACGATCGCCACCGTTTTCGGGGCTACGTGTCCGAGGGGATGATCAAGCGCCCGCACCGTCACCGAGGGAAGTGGGCGGTCGCGCGAACGATCGACTGGGTCGGACACGCGGTCGCGGGCATGGCCGGCGGGGCGGGAGCCGGCTGGTCGCGCTCCTTCACGTCCCAAAGTAGCTTGCCACAATAGCTTCGAATCGCGACAATGTCGGGATGAGAAGGAGCAAGACGCGGGTTTCCGTCACGTTGAGCGTGCTCTGCTGCACAGCGTTCTCACCGTCGATGGCCGGGGCCGGTGACGAGCGGGCCGCACTCGATTTCTTCGAGAGCAAGATCCGCCCGGTCCTCGTCGAGCATTGCTACAAGTGCCACGCCGCCGACGCGAAGCGCGTCAAGGGCGGGCTTCTCCTCGACACCCGTGACGGGCTCCTTCGTGGTGGGGACAACGGCGCCGCGATCGTTCCCGGCAAGCCCGGCGAGAGTTTGCTGCTCCGCGCTCTGCGCCACGAGGATGACGACCTCGCGATGCCGCCGAAGCAGATGCTGCCCGCACGCGTGATCGCCGATTTCGAGCGTTGGATCGAGGCCGGTGCGGTCGATCCGCGCGTCAGCGAGAAGAAGGGCGAAGGCGAGCCGGTCGACGGGAGGAAGGCTGCGGCGAGCTTCTGGGCGTTCCAGGCCCCTCGACCGCAAGACGCGCCGTCTGTCCGTCGCGTCGATTGGGCGCGGTCGTCGATCGACGCCTTCGTCCTCGCGAAACTCGAGGAGCACGGTCTCACGCCGAGCGGTTCAGCAACGAAGCGTGCCTGGCTGCGCCGAGTCAGCTTCGACCTCTCGGGGCTGCCGCCGACACCCGAGGAGTTGGAGGCTTATCTCGAGGACGACTCGGAGGACGCGGACGTTCGTGTCGTCGAGCGGCTCTTGAGCTCCGTTCGTACCTCGGAACGTTGGGCGCGTCTTTGGCTCGACGTCTCTCGGTACGCCGAGGACCAGGCACACATCGTCGGCAACAACAAGGCGCTCTTCTATCCGAACGCTTACCTCTACCGCGATTGGGTCATCGAGGCCTTCGCGACCGACACTCCCTACGACGAGTTTCTGCGCCTGCAGCTCGCGTCGGATCTCGTCGGCGAGTCGGGCAAGGGACACGAGGCCGCGCTCGGCTTCCTCGGTCTCGGCCCGAAGTACTATCGGCGCAACGATCCGTCGGTGATGGCGGACGAGTGGGAGGATCGCGTCGACACGGTGACCCGCGGGCTCCTCGGGCTCACGGTCGCGTGCGCGCGTTGTCACGATCATAAGTTCGATCCGATCCCGACGGAGGACTACTACGCGCTCGCGGGAGTCTTCGCGAGCACGGACATGTTCAATCGTCCGGTCGAGAAGGCCGAATCCGTTCCCGAGACGGTTCCCAATACGGTTCCCAATACGGTTGGCGCGAAGACGGGCGCGAAGACGGGCAAGAAGACCAAGAAGAAAGCCAAGAAGCCGAAGAAGAGCGGACCCGGCGCGTCGTTGCACGTCGTGCGCGAGGGCAAGGCCCGTGATCTTCCCGTCTACATTCGCGGCAACGTCCAGCAGAAGGGCGCGGTCGTTCCGCGCCGTTTCCTAACGGCGCTCTCGAAGGGAGAGCCGAAGTCGCTCCGAACCGGCAGCGGGCGTCGTGAGCTCGCCGAAGCGATCGTCGATCCCGAGAATCCGCTGACGGATCGCGTCTTCGTCAATCGCGTTTGGGCCGAGATCTTCGGCCGCGGTCTCGTCGACACGCCGAGCAACTTCGGCCGGCTCGGATCGCGCCCGACGCACCCTGAGCTTCTCGACGATCTCGCCGTGCGTTTTGCCGTGAATGGTCGTTCGGTGAAGTGGCTCCTACGCGAGCTGACGCTCTCATCGACCTACCGTCAGTCGAGCTCGATTCGCGCGGACGCGCACGAGCGCGATCCCGAAAACCGCTTCCTCTGGCGGGTCTCCCGTCGTCGCCTCTCCATCGAGGCCTGGCGCGATTCGCTCCTGCGAGCCGCGGGAATTCTCGAGCGCAAGATCGGAGGTCGATCGATCGAGCCCGAGAAGCCCGAGGAACGGCGGCGTACGGTCTACAGTCGCATCAGCCGCTTTCAGCTCAACCGCATGTTGACGCTCTTCGACTTTCCCGATCCCAACGCACACGCGGCGGGAAGATCGGAGACCACGACGCCGCTGCAAAAGCTGTTCGTGATGAACAGCGAATTCATCGTCCGTCGCGCGAGTGATCTGGCCGTGCGTGTCACCCGGGAGCTTCCTGGAGACGCAGACTCTGCGAAGAGAGTCGAGCGCCTCTACGAGCTACTCTTCGCTCGGCGTCCGCTCGCGAGCGAGCTCGAGCTCGGAACGACGTTCGTCCGATGTGGCGGCCCGAACGCTTGGGTCGACTACACGCAAGCGCTGATCATGTCGAACGAGTCCCTGTTTGTGGACTGAAGGTGAGAGAAGACGCATGAACGAGAGTCGTTCTTTCGATCCTGGGCCACTGTCCCGACGCCGCCTGCTCCCGCGCGCCGGCGGCGGCGTCGGCCTGGTCGCGCTCGCCGGGATGCTCGGAACGCGGCAGCGCATTCTGCCTTAAAGGCCGGGCTTCACTACGCGCCCACCGCGAAGCGCGTGATCTTCCTCTTCATGAACGGCGCGCCGTCGCACGTCGACACCTTCGATCCGAAGCCGGCGCTACGAACGCACGAGGGCGAGAAGCCGAGCGGCAAGCTCTACAAGAAGCCGTCGGGCGGCTGGATGGCCTCGCCGTTTCAGTTCGCGCAGCACGGTCAGGGCGGGCTCGTCATGAGCGAGCTCTTCCCGAAGCTGAAGCACTGCGCGGACGACCTCTGCGTCATTCGCTCGATGCACACGGACCAGCCCAACCACGAGCCCGGGCTCCTACTGATGAACTCGGGCAACGCGCAGCCGATTCGTCCCTCGCTCGGCTCGTGGGCGTCGTACGGTCTCGGCACGGAGAACGCCAATCTGCCGTCGTTCGTCGTGCTCTGCCCCGGACGACCGGTCGTCGGGCCTCAGCTCTGGTCGAACAGCTTCCTCCCCGGCGCGCCCCAAGGGATGGCCGTCGACACGCGCGACTTGCGCGTCGATCGGCTCGTCGCTCACCTCGAGCATCCGAAGCTGTCGAAGCGGGAGCAGAACGCTCAGCTGCGCCTCCTCCAGTCGATCAATCGGCTCCACCTCGAGCGTCGCGAGAACGAGGCCGCTCTCGAAGCGCAGATTCGCTCGTTCGAGCTCGCGTACCACATGCAGAGTCAGGCGAGCGACGCGTTCGACGTCTCGAAGGAGCGCGAAGAGACTCGAGAGGAGTACGGCAAGAGTCCCTACGGGCAATCCTGTCTGCTCGCCCGGCGCCTCGTCGAGCGTGGCGTGCGTTTCGTCCAGGTCATGTACGTCGACAAGGGCAAGCAACCCTGGGACACGCACCAGCAGAACGATGATCGGCACCGCAAGCTCTGTGCGGACAGCGATCGAGGAACAGCAGCGCTCCTGCGCGATCTCAAGTCACGCGGCCTTCTCGAGGACACGCTCGTGATCTGGGGTGGCGAGTTCGGCCGAACGCCATACGCGCAGATGAACAAGAAGCAGAAGAAGTCGCAGTACGGACGCGATCACCATCACACGGGCTTCACGATGTTCCTCGCGGGCGGTGGGGTGCGTGGCGGACTGATGTACGGCGAGACCGACGAGTTCGGCATGCGCGCCGTCGAGAACCGCGTCCACGTCCACGATCTCCACGCGACGATCTTGCACCTG
>CAYZGY010000706.1:0-4626 GCA_964478085.1 uncultured Planctomycetia bacterium | reverse complement strand
CACGCGTCGCAGGTCGACTCGCAAGAAGGCGAGCCGTTCGAAATCGAAGAAGGCGAGAGCTCCGGTAGAGAGCGGCGAGAGTGTCGAGGAGCCGGCCGAGAACGCGGTTGCCGAGGGCGCGGGTGACGAGGGCGCTGGCGAGTCCGAGGACGACGGCGATCTCCCCAAGGTGAAGAGCCGTGGCATCAGCCGCAAGCCCGTCGCCAAGAAGCCGCCGCGTCGTCGCGCGGTGGCTCCGTCGGAGGACGACGGGGAGGACGAGGCAGCCGCCGACGAAGAGTCTCCCGACATCGAAGAGGCGGAGGGCGCCGAAGCCGCCGAAGCGGAGGATGGTGAAGTTAAGCGCACGCGCGGGCGCCGCGGACGACGCGGCAGTCGTGGTGGACGTAGTCGAGGTCGTCGCAAAGGGGCGAGCGCGTCGGCCGACGACGACGCGGGTGATGAGGATACCGCGTCGGTCGATCGCGGGGACGACGACTCGGAGGCCGAGGATGCCCCGAGATCTCGGCGGGGGGCCGCCAAATCTGCGACCAAGAAGCGTGGCGAGAAGTCGGAGGGGCGCAAGTCGGACGGCGCGAAGACGAGCGGCGGCCAGTCCACCGGTGGAAGGGCCTCGAAGGCGCCTGTGCGTCGAATCCTCGTCAACGCGACCGACGAGGAAGAGATTCGCATCGCTGTCCTCGAGAATCGTGACCTCGACGACCTCCACTACGAGCGTCCCGCCGAGAAGAAGTACCTCGGCAACGTCTACAAGGGCCGCATCGTCAATCTCGAGCCGGCGATCCAGGCGGCGTTCGTCGACATCGGGGTCGGCCGCAACGGCTTCCTCCACGTCTCGGACGTGCTGCCGGTCTACAAAGACTCGACGGTGATCCCTGTCGACAACCTCTCGCAGCGCGCCGGCGACCGGAAACGCCTGCGTATCCAGGACATCCTTCGCAAGGGCCAAGAGGTCCTCGTGCAGATCTCGAAGGACTCGATCGGGATGAAGGGGCCGAGCCTGACGACGTACATCAGCGTCCCGGGCCGTTACCTCGTCCTGATGCCCGGCGTCAGCCGCTTCGGCGTCTCGAAGCGCATCCGCGACTACGACGAGCGAGCGGCGCTTCGCAAGCGCCTCGCGAGGCTCGATCCGCCCGAGGGAGTGGGCTACATCGTCCGCACGGCGGGGGAGGACGTCCCCGACGATGTGCTTCAGAAGGACTTCGACTACCTGACGGGAGTCTGGGACGAGATTCGCGAGGGCGTGAAGACCAGACGCACCCCTTGCCTGATCTTCCAGGAGCACGATCTCGTCACCCGAGCATTACGGGACCTTTTCGGCTCCGATGTTACCGAGATTTACGTCGACGAGGCCGAGGTCTACGAACGCGCTAAAGCCTTTCTGCTGGACGTGATGCCGCAAGCGGCGGAGCGCCTTCAGCACTACACGGGCTCGACCGGACTCTTCACCAAATTCGGGGTTGAAGAGCAAATCGAGCGTATCTACAATCGGCGGGTTCCGCTACCGAGCGGAGGGTGGATCATCATAGAGCAGACGGAAGCTCTGGTGGCCATCGACGTCAACTCAGGAAAGTACCGCGACGAGGAGGATCTCGAAGCAACAGCCCTCAAGACGAACCTGGAAGCGGCGGAAGTCATCGCCAAGGAGTTGCGCCTGCGCGACCTCGGCGGAGTGATCATCAACGACTTCATCGACATGGAGGAGCCCGCGAACCGCCGCACCCTCGAACGTCAGCTAAAGGCTTGTCTCAAAAACGATAAGGCAAAGAGCTGGATCACCCGGGTCAGCCGATTCGGGATCATCGAGATGACGCGCCAGCGTGTGCGACCGAGCTTCGAAAGCTCGCACCACGAGCGCTGCGCCTCGTGCACCGGGACGGGTTTCGTCAAGGCGCCGAGGACGAAAGGAATCGAAATCCTCCGGAAGCTGCGCGGGGACTTCGCCTCGAAGCGTCGCAAGACCTGCGAGCTGACGGCGTCTCCCCGAGTCATCGAGTACCTGATCAACGAGCGTCGCGAGAACCTCTTCGATCTCGAGAGCACCTTCGAAAAGCAGATCATTCTCAAGGCCGACGAGAACCTCGGCCCGGACGATTTTCAGTTACGTTACCGTTAATTCGTAAGGACACGAATCAGATGGAAGCAGTCTTCCGCGACGGCGGACGTCAGTACACCGCCCAAGAAGGCGCGACGCTCGACCTCGACTACCGCGCCGCCGAGCCCGGCAGCACGATCGAGTTCGACGAAGTTCTCTTCGTCAACCGCGGCGCCGGAACGCCCGATGTCGGCACGCCCCTCGTCAGTGGCGCCAAGGTCGTCGGCAAGGTCGTCGGCGAGGTGAAGGGCAAGAAGTTGGTCATCATGCATTTCAGGCGCCGCAAGAACTCGCGTCGGCGTGTTGGTCACCGTCAGAAGTACACTCGAGTGGCTATCGAGAGTATTCAGGCGTAGCGGCGGTTTTTTTCGGGGGCTTGCGGGAAGCCCCTCTTGATCGCGGGGGAACCGCGATCAATTCACCCCAACCAGCATGGGCGAACGGACGATTTCGATCGTCCCGAGGAGCGGTCGGAGCAGAGATTCATGGCACATAAGAAGGGACAGGGCGCGTCCAAGAACGGTCGCGACTCCAACGCGCAGCACCGCGGCATCAAGGCCTACGGTGGTCAGTCGGTTCAGCCGGGCGAGATCATCGTCCGTCAGTGCGGAACGAAGTTTCACCCGGGGTTCGGCGTCGGTATCGGCAACGATTACACGATCTACGCGAAGGTCGCCGGCACGGTGACGTTCGAGTCGCGCAGACGTATCTCGGTTTACGCTGACTGATTCAGGGGGCTTTCGGGAAGCCCCCTCTCGATCGAGCGCCGCTCGATCGATTCACCCCAACCAGCACGGGGTATTCACGCTGAGTTCGTCTTTTACTCGAGCGTGCCCAGCGCGGGCGATCACGATAGGCCGCGAGCATGTTTCTCGACGAAGCCATCATCATCGTCCGCAGCGGGAAGGGCGGAAACGGATGCGTCAGTTTCCGCCGCGAGAAGTACATCCCGCGCGGTGGGCCGAACGGCGGGAACGGAGGTAACGGCGGTAGCGTCTACCTCCGCGCCGTCACCGACATCACCACGCTTCTCGACATCGGCCGCCGGCGACACTACATCGCCGAGAACGGTCGACCCGGCGAAGGAAACAATCGCCACGGCCGACGCGGTGAGGATCTCATCATCGACGTCCCGGCCGGGACCCTCGTTCGCGAGGTCATCGGTGATCAAGAACCCTCGGAGGGCGAGATCCTCGTCGATCTCGTCGATCCCGATCTGCGTTTCTGTGCGGCGAAGGGCGGCAAGGGCGGCAAGGGGAACAAGTTCTTCGCGACCGCGACGAACCAGGTGCCACGTCAGGCCGAAGAGGGCGGGGCCAACGAGGAGAGGCGGCTCTATCTCGAGCTCAAGCTCCTCGCCGACGTCGGCCTCGTCGGTCTTCCGAGCTCGGGAAAATCTACGCTCCTCGCCCAGGCATCGGCCGCGACGCCCAAGATCGCTGCGTACCACTTCACGACGCTCAAGCCCAACCTCGGCATCGTCGAGCTCAGCGATTGGCGGCGACTGCTCGTCGCCGACATTCCTGGTCTGATCGAAGGGGCCTCGGAAGGACGGGGACTCGGCATCGAGTTTCTGCGGCACATCGAGCGCACACGTGTCCTGGTTCATCTGATCTCCGCGGAGATCCAGGACGTCGACCAGTGGGTCGAGGATTATCACACGATCGAGGCCGAGCTCGCGAAGTACAGCGAGGAGCTCGACAAACGGGAACGCATAGTCGCGCTCTCGAAGATCGATCTCGTCCCGCCCGATCGCCTCCCCGAGCTTCAGGCCGAGCTCTCGAAGCGGCTCGGGACTCCCGTGCTCGCCTTCAGCGCGATCACCCGACAGCAGCTTCAGCCGCTCCTCGAGGAGGCCGACTCGCTCGTGCGCACCGCGCGAAAAGCGGAAGCCGAAGAAGCGTCGCGGGCTGCCGAAAAGGCCGCTGCCGAAGAGGCTGCGGAAGCTCCCGAAGCTTCCGAGTAAGCTCGCTGGCCCGCATTTCCAGAACCTCCGGGCAGTTCGTCGCCTGCGCGGGAGCGTTGTATACTTCCGTGCCGCCCCATCGGCGCGGTGCTGGGAATACAGGTCTTCATGGCTTTCGGCAGTTCAGGTTGATCGGGGAGACGTACGCATGGAATTCCACGAGATGCTTCGCAAGATGGTGATCGAGAAGGCATCCGACCTCTTCATCAAGGTCGGTACTCCTCCTTCGCTCCGCGTCGACGGCACCATCCACTTCCTCGATTGCGATGAGCTCACGACCCAGGACGTCATGGAGATCTACGAGATCATCGAAGACTCCAAGAAAGAGGGCTTCCGCAAGAAGGAGCTCGGCGATATCGACACCGCGTACGAGATCCCGGGCATCGGACGTTTCCGCGTCAATATCTTCCATCAGCGCGGTCATCTCGGCTTCGTGCTCCGTCACATCGAGAGCAACGTGATGACCTTCGAGGATCTCGGTCTTCCCGCGGACACGATCAAGAAGCTCAGCGCGAACCACCGCGGTCTGGTGCTGCTGACGGGGCAGACGGGTAGTGGAAAG
>CAYZGY010000705.1:0-4628 GCA_964478085.1 uncultured Planctomycetia bacterium | reverse complement strand
CTGCGCGCTCGCGGCGGGAGGCGTCGTCACTGCCGGCGAGCACATCGCGGGTTCGTTCGACCTTTCGCCGAAGGCGCCTCACTTCACGCCGCGGGCGAAGTCCGTCATCTTCCTCGTGCAGAATGGCGGCCCATCGCCGATGGATCTCTTCGACCCGAAACCGGCCCTCGATCGATACGCGGGAAAGACGTACACGGCGAAGAAGCTCGAGAAGTTTCAGCAGGGCAACAGCGACAACCTCCTCGGCATGCCGTTCTCGTTTCGCAAGCACGGCGACTGTGGCATGGACTTCGCCGAGGTGCTCCCGCGGCTCGCGAGCCTCGCCGATGATCTTTGCATGATTCGCTCGATGCGGAGCGAGCACAACAACCACACCGAGGCGCTCCTCCTCTACAACACGGGCAAGATCTTTCAAGGGCGTCCGGCGCTCGGCTCGTGGGTCGGCTACGGGCTCGGCAGCGAGAATCGAAGCCTTCCGGGCTTCGTCGTTCTGCGGGACCCCGAGGGATACAACACGAGCGGCACGCTCCTCTGGCAAAACGGATGGTTGCCCGCGATCTTCCGCGGAACGGAGATCAGCACGTCGGGGGCTCCCGTTCTCAACCTTCATCGTGCGAAGCCCGTTCCACGCGGCGTCGAGACGCGCAACCTCGATCTCTTGCGTTCGCTCAACGAAGCGCACCGCGAGAAGTTCCCCGACTCGGACGAGCTCGCCGCGCGCATCGAGAACTACGAGCTCGCCTCGCGCATGCCGAGTGTCGCGAGCGACGTGCTCGATCTCTCGAAGGAGTCCGCGGCGACGCAGCGCCTTTACGGTCTCGAGAGCTCCGTGACACGAGGCTACGGTCTCCGCTGCCTGATGGCGCGACGGCTGGTCGAGGGCGGGGTTCGTTTCGTGCAAGTCATGCCGCCCAAGGGGCAGCCTTGGGACTCGCACAGCAACGTCGACACGCAGAACCGAGACATCTGCGCCAAGACGGACCAGGGCTCCTGGGCGCTGATCCGTGATCTCAAGGAGCGCGGCATGCTCGACGAGACGATCGTCGTCTGGGGCGGTGAGTTCGGCCGTCTGCCCGTCTCGCAGAACGGAAAGGGCCGTGATCACAACCGCCACGCGTTCACGATTTTCATCGCCGGGGGCGGATTTCGTCGCGGTTTCATCTACGGAGAGACCGACGAGGTCTGCCACCACGTCGCCCGGGGTGCCGTGACCGTGCCCGATCTTCACGCGACGATCCTCGGGCAGCTCGGGCTCGATCACCGTCGGCTCGTCTTCGACGTCCACGGAAGCGCGGAGTCGTTGACGGACGCTCGCGTGACGGACGCCCGCGTCATCGACGAGGTCCTGGCGCGTCCCGCTCGACCCGCTTAAGATACGGCGAGTTTTCCGTTCCACCAATCGGTAAGAGATCAGGTTCCCCATGAAGCTTCGCCTATCCGCGTTCGCCGCTGCCCTCGTGTCGGCGCTTCCCGTATCTTCTGTACGCTCGGCCGATCTGCCGAACATCCTCTGGATCACGAGCGAGGACCACGGCCCCGAGAGGGGCTGTTACGGGGACGCGTGCGCGAAGACGCCGCACGTCGATGGGCGCGCGAAGAAGGGCATGCTCTTCAAGCTCGCGTGGTCGTGCGCTCCGGTCTGTGCGCCGGCGCGCACGACGATTATCACGGGGCTCTATCCACCGTCGGTCGGTGGGCAGCACATGCGGAGCATGGTTCCGCTTCCCGAGCGGATCAGGTTCTACCCGACCTACCTGCGGAAGGCCGGCTACTACTGCACGAACAACTCGAAGCAGGACTACAACGTCTCGACGAAGGACAAGGGCTGGAACGAGTCGTCGGGGCGAGCTCACTATCGTAACCGGAAGAAGGGGCGCAACGGGAAGGACGGCCAGCCGTTCTTCGCGATCTTCAACGCCGGCGTCAGTCACGAGAGCCGCGTCCGCGCGCGTCCCCACAAGGCGATCGCCGATCCGGCTGAGGTGCGCATCCCCGCGTACCACCCGGACAATGCCGAGTCGCGTAAGGACTGGGCGCAGTACTACGACGTCGTCTCGCGCGCCGATGCGATCGCCGGCCAGCGTCTCGCCGAGCTCGACAAGGCCGGACTGACCGACTCGACGATCGTCTTTTACTACGGCGATCACGGCTCGGGAATGTCGCGCAGCAAGCGCTGGACTTACAACTCGGGTCTCTCCGTTCCCATGGTCGTCTACTTCCCGGAGAAGTGGCGACACCTCGCGCCGAAAGAATACTCGCCGGGCGCGAAGAGCGATCGACTCGTCAACTTTGTCGACCTCGCCCCGACGCTCCTGAGCCTCGCCGGCGTCGAGCCGCCGGCCGAGATGCAAGGGCACGCGTTCGCAGGGAAGTTCCAGGTCGAGAAGCCGAAGTACATGTTCGGATTCCGCGGTCGCATGGATGAGCGCTACGACTTCATCCGCACCGTGACCGACGGTCGCTTCCAGTACATGCGCAACTACAACCCGCATTTCATCTACGGTCAGTACGTCGGCTACAACTTCCAGACTCCGTCGACGGCCGCGTGGAAGCGTGACTACGACGCAGGGAAGCTCAACGAGGCGCAATCGCAGTTCTGGAAGCTCAAGCCGGCCGAGGAGCTCTACGACCTCCAGTCGGATCCGGACCAGGTGAAGAACCTCGTCGGCTCGCCGGAGCACCGAGCGAAGCTCGATGAGCTCCGCAAGGCGCAGCGGGACTGGTGCCGGAACATTCGCGACCTCGGCTTCCTGCCCGAAGGCGAGATCCACAGTCGCTCGGCCGGATCGACGCCGTACGAGATGGCACGCGACGACACGAAGTATCCGTTCGACAAGATCTTTGCCGCGGCCGATCTCGCGACGCAGCGAACCGAAGGCGATCTCCCGAAGCTCAAGGCGCTCCTGAAGGACTCGGACAGCGCCGTTCGCTACTGGGGCGCCATCGGCATCCTCAATCGTGGCGAGAAGGCCGTCGCCGCCTCGATCGCCGAGCTCGACGCGGCCTGTAAGGACTCCTCGGGCTACGTCCAGGTCGCCGCGGGCTACGCGCTCGGCAAGCACGGTGATGCGGCAGCTCAGCGTCGCGGCGTCGACACGCTCGTCGAGGTAGCACCGTGGAGAGGCGACACGAGCGTCTTCGTCTCGCTCGCGGCAGTCAACGCGATCGATAAGCTCGACGCGAAGGCCGCGCACGCCCTCGAGGAGATTCGTGCTCTTCCGCGCGGTGGCGGCAAGTCGCCCAACGGTCGATTCAACGGCTACGTCGGTCGCGTGCTCGACAAGATCCAGCGCGACTTCGGCGTCGCGGCGAGCGGCCAGGGAAAGGGCGCGAACAAAAAGAAGCAGCGCGCCGAGCGCAAGAAACGGCGTGAGAAAAAGGCCAAGAACAAGAAGGAGAACGGTTGAGGGTTTCGTCCAACGGCACAATGAAAGGAAACAGCATGCTCGCACGCACTCTTCGTTCTCTCACCTTTACGAGCGCGCTCTTGGCGCTGACGGTTCTCGCGTCGGATCTCGTCGCGCAGGATGGAAACTCGAATCGCCGTCGGCGCGGTCGCGGTCTCTGGGGCGATTGGGTCGTCCAGGTGCCGTACGGTGACCGCAAGGTCGACACGATTCTCTCCTTCGGTCGCAACTCGGAAGGAAAGCGCACCGCGCAGTGGATCAGCTTCTTCGAAGCGAGGGACATCACCGACTTGTCTTTCGAGAACGGCGAGGTGAAGTTCTCGTACGAGCGGACGAACCGTCAGGGCGAGAAGATCACGACGAAAGTCGCGGCGAAGCTCGCGGACGGCAAGCTGACGGGAACGATCACTCGAGGTGACGAAGAGCGAGAGGTTTCGGGCGAGCGTCGTCCGTGGACTCCGCGCGCTGTCGGCACGTGGAACATCGCGTTCAAGCTCGGCGAGCGTGAGATCAAGAATCAGCTCGTCGTCGCCAAGGGCGAGGGCGACAGTCTCGAGGTCGATTGGAAGAGCACGCGCGCGAAGCACGAGATCACGGACGTCAAGTACTCGCGCGGGCAGCTCTCGTTCAAGTCGGACGTCACGATCGACGAGAACACGTTCGCGATCACGTTCGAGGGGTCGCTTCGCAGCGGTGACCTCCAAGGCAAGATCAAGTCCGAGCGGAGCGAGGTCGAGGTCAGCGGTAAGCGTGCGAACGCTGCGGCGATCGGCACCTGGGCCATCGAGGTCGCTCCTGGCGAGAACTCGGACCGTCCGCCGCGAAAGCAGCGACTGCGCATCGACTCGGATCTCTCGGGTCTCTACGGAACGCTGCCGATCTCGGACGTCAAGCTCGACGGGGACAAGCTCACCTTCAAGGCCGTCATCAAGTGGGGCGACAACGAGTTCGAGTTCCAGTTCGCCGGCAAGATCGACGGCGAGAGCCTGTCGGGGGAGATCACCTCGCAGCGAGGTTCGCGAAAGGTCACCGGCAAGAAGGCCCAGCGCTGGCGTGGACGACGAGGTCGCGGCAACTCCCGGCCGGACCCTCGGCCCGAGGAGAAGAAGTCCGACGAGACGATCTGAGCTCGATCCCGAGCTGTGCCGATTTTTCGCGAATTCCGCGGCACCTTCTTCGACCCCGCCTACTCAGGAGGGCGTCGGAACGTCTCTCGTCACC
>CAYZGY010000704.1:0-4629 GCA_964478085.1 uncultured Planctomycetia bacterium | reverse complement strand
CTACCCGAACTCGGAAAAAAACCCGCTCGAGGAGAGCGCGTGGCGAGCGGCCGTCGTCGAGCGGCTGCAAAAGCTCGCAAAGGTGGCGGAGGACGGCGGCGTCATTCTCGTCCACGAGAACTGCAACGGCTGGGGCGGACTCGGGCCGCAACAGTCGATGGATCTCCTGAACGACATCGGCTCGGACAACTTCAAGTTCGTCTTCGACACGGGCAATCCGTGCCAGTACGACCAGGACGCTTGGGAGTACTACGAGGGTGTGCGCGACGAGATCGTCTACGTCCACATCAAGGACTACCTGCCGAGGAAGCCCGAGGACGAGCAGGAGGTCGCTTGCTTTCCGGGCGAGGGCTGTGGGTACGTTCGCGAGATCGCGAAAGACCTGCTCTCGCGTGGCTACGACGGGGGCTTCTCGATCGAGCCGCATATCAACTCCGTGATCCACCTCCACCAGGAGGCGAGCGACCCGGAGCTCGCGTACAAGACCTACGTCGAGTACGGACAGAAGCTCGAATCTCTCTTCGAGTCGCTCAGATAGCGAATCTTCGCCTCATAAAGCCCTCATGGGCCCCTCGGCACGGGTTGACCCGGTACCGAGCGGGCCGCAGAATAGAGGGTGACCTGCCAGCTCGTGCGCCATGGCGGCTGGTGTCCCGAACACGCCCCGAAGGAGGCCCGATGACTCACGCGCGCTTCGCCGTGAAAACGCTTGTCCGATCGTTCGCACTTGCCGCCGTCAGTCTGCTGCCGGCAGCTGCCATCGCCGACGAGTCGGCACTGGACGGCTCGGCACTGGACGGCTCGGCACTGGACGGCTCGGCACTGGACGGGCGCGCGCTTCCCTCGATCTTCGGCGAGTACGTCGAACTGCGCAGCGATCTGACGCGCGCTATCCTCACCACGGATGAAGCGACGGACGAGCACGAGCACGAGCACGAGCACGACGAGAGCGGGGTTGGCGAGTCGAAAGACGACGCGAAAGATGCGAAAAGTGCGAAGGACGCGGACGAAGCTGCCGTCGACGAGCCCCGACTCCTCCTGCGCGGTCAGCGACGCGGTCGCGGCTTCACGCACCGCAATGTCATGGCCTGGAACATCTCCCACGGTTCGTGGAACGGTCAGGAGATCGCGGGTCTCTCGTTCGCCCTCGTCATCGAGACGGAAGGCCCGATCCGCAGCCCGCTCGAAGGCAAGCGTCGTGCCGTCCTCTTCGTCGACAAGAAGGCCGACAAGGATCAGCTCCTCGCGGTCAAGACGCTGATCAGCGAGCTGGTGCCGAAGTACACGCGCGACATCGTCAAGGTTCGCGCGAGCAAGATGCGTTTCCACAGCAAGGACCACGACGTCAAGCTCACGGTCGACAAGCAGCTCTCGCTCCACGTCGAGACGCACGAGCACGATGAGAGCTCGGCGTGTCAGTCGGTCTGTGGCAAGGACCCCCAGCCGGCGAAGCCGCTTTCGAAGTACACGCGGATCGAGCGTGCGCTCTCGAAGAAAGATCTCTACCTCGGCACGGATCTTCCCGTGCGCTGGAGCGCAAAAGAGTCGGGTCATACCCTCCATGGCCGCTGGGCCTTGTGATTCTTAGGGGTCTTTCGGGAAGCCCCCCTCGCTCACGCTTCGCGTGAGCGATTCACCCCGACCAGCACAGTGAATCCACCGGAGCCGGGCTGCTGGCTGAATAATCCTCCGACCCGGGCGTCTAAGTCTTCGTTGTCAGCATTCCGCAACAACGAGACTCACGGCCGTGAGCCGCGCCCAGCCAGCCTTAGGAGGATTCACCATGACTACCGCACGCAAAGCCCTGATGTTCGGCCTCGCGATCGCCGGCACGAGCTTGCTGCTCCCCTCGACCACCGAAGCGGCGCCAGCTCCCGGATTCGACTTCGACTTCGGTATTCACGGACGCCACGGCGGCCTACGCATCGGAATCGGAGGCAGTCGATACCGCTCGCGCGGCTGTGACAAGCGGGTCTATCGCCGCCATCACCATCGACCGGTTCACCGCCACCACTATCGCGCGCACTACGAGCGCGTCTGGGTGCCGCCGGTCTACCGCTCGGTCTTCGTCGGCTACGACAGCTGCGGCCGTGCTCGCTACCGCAACGTCTGCGTCCGCAACGGCTACTACCGCCGAGTGCTACGCGGCCACCGTTGCTCCTGCGGCCACTATCGTTAACAGTCCGTTGATAAAGTGCTTCGAGTGGACAATCGAGGCGATTCGTTCGAGATCGAGGAGCTGAAACGGAGCCAATGTGGAGCATTGGCGAGTTTCAGCGACGAAGGGCTCGAGCGAATCGGCCGCTTGGACGCCGAATCGACTTCTTCAACGGGCTGTCAAGCAGCGGGTCTCACGCGCTGAAGCACGCCTGCGATAGAGCGCCCGGGAAAGGAGAAGAGCACCCCCGTCCGCAGGGGAGGTTGATCCCACGAGAAGGTGAGATCGGCCTCCCCCGTTTTCGTTCGTCGCTGACTTTGACGACGCCGATCAGCGGTAGTACAGGAAGTAAAACGGAAAGGCGACCGCCTCGCGAAAGAGGTAGAAGCCCTCGCGCGCGAGCATTCCCCTTGGCGGCGCGTTCTGGCGAGCGCAAGTCGGGACGGTGCGGCACTTCGTCCCGGCGCGATCGAAGATCATCTTCACACGCGCGCAGTGGAAGTACTGGCTGACGACGAGCAGTCCCTCGAACTCGTTCTGCCTCGCGATGCGGCCGCAATTGCGTGCTGACGCCACAGTCGTCGTCCCCTCTTCGTCGAGGAAGATCTGCGAGAGCGGCACGCCGCCCTGCTCGAATGCGTAGCGAGCCATCTCTTGCGGCTCGCTGATGCCGTTGTTGCCGACCCCCCCGCTCATGATCAAGTACTCGACGGCGCCTTGGTGAAAGAGCTCGACGCCCGTGTCGAGCCTCGCGCGCAACGCGTCGCTGATCCGCCCGTCGTCGTAGACTTTGGCACCGAGAATGACCGCAGCGTCGGCGTCCTCGCGAAAGTCGGCACGGCCGTACGTGACGATGTAGACGACGAAGAGGAGAAAGAACGAGACGAGGATCGCGGAGACATTGACGAAGCACCACGCCGGCAGTGGCAGCTTTGGCTCCACCTTGCGGAACCACGAGACGCGAACGAACTCCCCGAGCAGGATGAAGCAAACGAGCAAACTGAACGGAACGGGCAGATCTGTCTCGAACATGCCGAGGTGCAAGTGGTAGTAGAACTGCACCACGCTCGCGCCAGCGAGAATCAAAAAGCAACAGATCGTGCCGCCGACGGCCCAACGAGCCCAAGCAGGCGCGAGCACGTCGTGCGGAAGCAGTAGCGCGAGTCCGAGCATGGCCGCGAGAATCGAGAGCTCCGGCTCGGGCAAGGGAACCGCGAGCCAGATCGACGCCAACGAGAGCTCCGCTTTCTCGAGCGTCAGCACGAGATTGAAGAGGATGAAGATCGCGAGGGCGATCCCCGGAGCACGCGTCAGAAAGAAAAGTCGACGGAGCATTCGCTGCAAGAACTACGCCGGAGCTCGAATCTCGGCTCCGAACTTCCGATAGAGATGATCCATCACGAATATCGGACGAAGAGCCCGTAAGACGTTAGGGGTAATGCTGACGGCCCCCCAATTTTCGCCGTAGCCTCGGACACGCACGCGATCGCTACACGACCTGTGCACTTACGTTTACCGGAAGAGACTTGGGTTTGCGTGAGGGTGGCCCGTCGCACGAAACTCCGATAAGATGGAGGTATGAACCAAGACGGGATCGACCTCAACACACTGCTCGACGAATGGAAGTACGACGAGACGGACAATGTCCGCCGCGTCAACACGCCCGAAGGCCGCGAGGTCATTCAGGTGCGACTTCCCCTCGGAGTCGAGCAGTACGAGATCCACGGTCGACCCGACGGCGAGCGTCCGGGCGATAAGGAGTCTTGGTACCACTTCTACTCCGACCTCGCGGAGAAGGAGCCTTGGAACTTCGCGCTCGACCCCGACGACTTCGAGAAGCTCAAGAACGAGTGCCTCCTCTACTATTACCGGTACTTGCTCTTCTTCCAGATCCGTGAGTACTCGTTCTGCGCGCGTGACACACAGCGCAATCTCAACGTGCTCGACTTTGTCGGCCAGCACGTCGAAAGCGAGACGAGCGCCAGCCTCGAGCAGTACCGTCCGTACATCCTCCGCATGCACCTCATGGCGCGCGCGCTCGAGATGGTCGAGGACGGTGACGAAGAGGCGATTCGCCAAGCCTGCGCGCTCCTCGAGTCGGGCATGCACGACATCGTCGAGCTCGACCCGATCGAAGGGAACAAGGTCTTCGCGCACGAGCAGCGCACGTCGCTCCGCGTCCTCGAGAACCTTCGAGAGCAGCTCGCCGAGATGCTCCCGCCCGATCCCGAGTCCGAGCTCAAGCATAGGCTCGAGGAGGCGATCGAGCAGGAAGACTACGAAGAAGCCGCCAGGCTTCGCGATCGGCTGGCGAACGACTCGGGGTTAGAAGCTTAGAGGAGAAGTTGCTTACGGGCGCGAAGCCGTTTTTCTCAGGGGGCTTTCGGGAAGCCCCCTCTCGATCTCCGCTGCGCTCCGATCGATTCACCCCGACCAGCAAGGGGGCTTTCGGGAAGCCCCCTCTCGATCTC
>CAYZGY010000703.1:0-4640 GCA_964478085.1 uncultured Planctomycetia bacterium | reverse complement strand
CCATGCGCTCTCCCGGAGGCGAGCGGAGCACGCGGTAGGCGGGGGCCCGCCCGCGCGCGCCCAGCCGGGTACGACGAGATTGCCCATGCGGTCGAGCTCGCCGTCGTAGCCACCGCGCATGTCGATGACGCCGGTGAAGCCGTTCTTGATCATCATTCCAGCGGCCTTCATCGAGCGACCGCCGCGCAGGCATGCGACGATGATCTTGTCATCCTTGCCGAACTTCTCGGAGACCTGCGCGACGAAGTCGGGGTTCGGCAGCATGCCGGGACCTTCCGGATTCTTGTGCGCGACGGGGATGTTCACGGCTCCCGGGGCGTGTCCGTCCTCGAACTCGTCCTGCGATCGGACATCGAGATAGGTGTAGCCTTGGTCCGAGTCGAGAAGCTCTTTCGCCTCTTCCGGGAGGATCCGTTTCAGTTCCATGCTTTCGTTCCTGATTCCGGTTTCGTGGGGACATAATGGGCCGAGCGTCGAGGTCGCGCAACAGAGTAGGAAGCGGATTTCGAGGAATCCTCCGAGGTGATGATCATGCGTTTCGAGAATCGTTTCGGAAGGGGTGTTTCGGCGCTGATTTCGGCGCTGATTTCGGCGGTCGGCGTGGTGATCGTCTCCTTCGCCGCGAGCGTCTCGGCCGACGAGAAGGAGCTCCGCTTCGCGAACTACTTCGGCAGTCGCATGGTGCTCCAGCGCGAGAAGCCCGTGCCCGTTTGGGGCTGAGGGAAATCGTCTGGGGATATCGTAGTATCCTTCGCGGGGAAGACCCATCGAACGAAGGCGCGGGCCGACGGATTTTGGAGTGTCGAGCTCGGGCCTCTCGAGGCGAGCACCGAAGGACGAGAGCTCATCGCGACGAGCGGCGACGAGACGACAAAGCTCGACGATGTCCTCGTCGGTGAGGTCTGGCTCTGCGGCGGGCAGAGTAACATGGAGTGGCGGAGCAACATGAAGTGGCGGAGCTTCGACCTCGACGACTGGCCTCACGTTTGCTCGCTCCCGGGTTGGGCGAAGGATCGCGCGGCCCGGGAGGGGCAGAATCGAAAGCTCGAGCGTCAGCAGAACGAGTGGCTGCGCGATCGCAAGCGCCGCGAGGCCGAGCGAGCGCTCGCCGACGATTGAGCCGAGTCGACCCTACTTCGCCAAGTTCGCGAAAGGCGTCGTGATGTCGAGCGTGTCGCCCATGTCCTTCTGCAGGACGAGGAGCTGGGCGAACATCTTCTTCATCAGCGGCAGATTCTCGGCGTCCTCGGCGAGGTCCTTCATCTCCTCGGGATCCTTCGCGAGGTCGAAGAGACGAGCCCGCTGGATCTTCGGATAGAGGATCAGCTTCTTGTCGTCGAGGATGATCGAGCGCTGCAGCTTGAGGTACGCGCCGTAAACGCCGCGCGTGTCGTAGTGCGACTTCGTCTCCTTGCCGGACAGTATCGGGAGGAGCGAGTGGAAGTCGACGTGACCCGGCTTCTCGACACCGGCCATGGCGAGCGTCGTCGGGACGATGTCCTGGAGGTAGATCTTCGAATTGACCTTCTTGTTCTTGGCGATGCCCGGGCCCGAAACGATGAACGGGACGCGCACGCTGTGGTCGTAGAGGTTTTGCTTGCCGAAAAGCCCGTGGTGGCCGACGCCGAGACCGTGATCGGCGGAGAAGAAGATGTACGTCTCGTCCTTCTTGCCGCTCTTTTCGATCGCATCGAGCATGCGACCGATCTGCTGGTCCATGTGCGTGATGATGGCGTAGTACTCCTGACGGTGAACCTTCACCGCATGGTGCGTTCGTGGGAATGGGCCGAGCTTTTCGTCGCGCAGGCCCTTGCTGCAGCCGATCGCGTCCTTGTAGGGGTACTCGTCGAGGTAGTTCTTCGGCACGTCGACCTTGTCGAGCGGGTACATGTCGACGAACTTCTTCGGCGCCTGCCGCGGATCGTGCGGCGCATTGAAGGCGAGGTACATGAAGAACGGCTTGTCACGCTTCGCCGCACGCTCGATGTACTGCACGCCGTCATCGGCGACGATGTTGCTCCAGTGGCGTCCGCCCTTCCAGAATCCCTCGAATTTCGGGTCGTAGGGCGACCACGGGTCGGGCTTGCCGGGTAGCGGACGGTTGTAGCCGGCCTTCGTCTGGTTCGGCATGCCGGGACGAACGTGATTGGCGACATCGAAGGCGAGCTCCGCCTTCGCGCGTACGTGCCACTTGCCCGTGAAGTAGGTCTCGTAGCCGGCCTTCTTGAGATACTCCGACCAGAAGCGACCCGCCTTCCGTTCGGCTTCGGTCTGCTTGCCGTAGACCTTGCGCGCTTTCCAGAGATAGCGACCCGTGTTCAGCATCGTTCGTGAAGCGACGCAGACGGCTCCGCTCCACGATCCGGGGTTGTAGCAATGCGTGAAGGTGGTCCCTGACGCCGCGAGTCGGTCGAGGTTCGGCGTCTTGACGATCTGGTGTCCGTAGGCGCCGAGGCACTCGTACGCGTGATCGTCCGCAAAGATGAACACGACGTTCGGCTGCTTCTGCTCTTTCGCATGGCAGAAGCTGCCCAAGAGAAGCGTAGAGACGAATAGGGCGGCGAGCGCCGTCAGTTTTCCTCGCATGTGTTCTCGTTCTTTCGCTGTTGCTCTCCGGCGATCATCGCAGCTCAGGCGATCAATTCATGGACGACTTCGCCGTGGACATCGGTGAGACGGAAATCGCGTCCCGCGTATCGGTAGGTGAGCTTCTCGTGGTCGAAGCCGAGGAGGTGCAGCATCGTCGCATGGAGGTCGTGCACGTGGACACGATCCTCCACCGCGCGGAAGCCGAACTCGTCGGTCGCGCCGTGCGTGATGCCGCCCCGGACGCCTCCGCCCGCGAGCCAAGTCGTGAAGCCCCAGTGGTTGTGATCACGACCGTTGATCTTTCCCTGGTTCGCGCCCTTCTTCGGGAGCTCGACGGTCGGCGTGCGACCGAACTCGCCGCCCCAGACCACGAGCGTCTCGTCGAGGAGGCCGCGCTGCTCGAGGTCCTTGAGAAGTGCGCCGATCGCCTGGTCGCACTGACCGGCGAGGCGACGGTGGTTGACCTCGATGTCATCGTGGTTGTCCCACGGCTGTCCGGCGCCGTGCCAGACTTGGACGTAGCGGACGCCGCGCTCGATGAGACGCCGGGCGATGAGGATCTGTCGAGCTTGTGTGCCCTTGCCGTACATCTCTCGGACGTACTTCGGCTCACGCGATATGTCGAACGCATCCGTCGCGGCGAGCTGCATGCGGTAGGCGAGCTCGAAGGACTGGATGCGCGTCTCGAGATGCGCTTCGCGCCGACGTGCGTCGGCGTGACGTCGGTTGAGCTTCTGCAGAAGGTCGAGTTGACTGCGCTGCTCCCCGAGCGACTGTGCGTGGTTCTTGATGTTTTGGACGAGCTTGTCGACCGTTCTGTGATTCGTGTCGACGTGCGTTCCCTGGAGAACCCCAGGGAGAAACGCCGATTGCCAGTTCTGCGTCTCTTGAATCGGATAACCGCCCGGGCACATCGCGATGAAGCCCGGGAGGTTCTGATTCTCGGTGCCGAGACCGTACGTGACCCACGAGCCCATGCTCGGTCGGATCAGTCGAGCCTCGCCGCAGTTCATCAGCATCAGTGACGGCTCGTGGTTCGGCACGTCCGCGTGCATCGAGCGAATCACCGCGATGTCGTCGATGCTCTCGGCGACGTGTGGAAACAGCTCGCTAACGGGCGTTCCACTTTCCCCGTAGCGCTTGAACTCGAAGGGGCACGGATACGCGGCGCCGGTCGGGCGTTCCGTCCGCAGATTCTTCATCGGCAACATCTTGCCGGCCCACTTTCCGAGCGAGGGCTTCGGGTCGAACGTGTCGACGTGGGACGGGCCACCGTTCATGAAGAGGTGGATGACGCGCGTCGCCTTCGGCTTGAAGTGCGGGGACTTCGGTGCCAGCGGATTCTCGTCCGGCTGGGCCGCTCCCGCGCGAAGAGAATCCGAGAACAAACCTGCGAGCGCGAGCGCACCGAAGCCCGTGCCAGAGCGACAGAGCATTTCACGGCGCGTCATCGGGAGGTCACGATGCTTTAGATTTCAGGGTGCGCTCATCGAGGCGATGCTATCTCTCGTCGGGGCTGTCGGTCAATCGACGAACGTGAACTCGTTGGTGAGGAAGAGCGCCTGGACATAACGTTCCCAATGCTCTGTCGCTCCGCTGGCTCGGAGGAACTCGACGGCAGCGCGATGTTCGTCCTCGTGTGCGGGGCGCGCGAAGAGTCTCGTGTAGAGAAACTCGACTCGCTCGCGCGGGGCTTTCAGTGCCTGGAAGTCCGCACGTGCGACGACCGCACGAGCCTGCTCCTGAGCGAAGGCGCCGTTCATCAGCCAGAGCGCCTGCTGCGGCACCGTGGTCTCGTGGCGCTTCGGGCTCGTCGCGTCGGGGCTGGCGAAGTCGAAGTTGCGGAGCGTCTGGGGGAGGTTCTGTCGGTCGATGTAACCGTAGACCGTTCGGCGAGTCGTGTACGGGCGACGAAAGAGATCGACCGACTTGCCGCCCGAGCGAAGGTCGAGTTTGGCCGCGGCGTGGAGCATCGAATCTCGGAGTGCCTCGAACTCGACGCGTCGGGGGTTCGTGCGCCAGAGGAACCGGTTATCGGGATCGATCGCATG
>CAYZGY010000702.1:3945-4640 GCA_964478085.1 uncultured Planctomycetia bacterium | reverse complement strand
GATCGTGGGGGGGGCTGCGCTCGAGCTCGTTTTTGGAGGCTGGTAGGGTCGAGCTCTTGGAGGCTGGTAGGGTCGAGCTCTTGGTAGAGATCGAGCTCCCGAGTGGTGCGAACGTTTGGTGAAAGGCAATCTCTGGGCGCCGATGGTCGCAGGAGACGACCAATTCAGTTGCTCCGCCTTCGTTCACGCCATGGCAAGAGTCCCGGCGTCCTTGTCGATCGTCGAGGCTATCGCGAAGAGACCGGCTTCGGACGGGAAGATTCCGTCTGGAGTCTCGGACCTGTTCGCTTGACCGGAGCGATGGCTCGACGCGTTCGACTCGATGAGCCTCGCTCAGTCGCCGGCGTCGCGCTCGATCTCGTCGAGGAGTTGCCGCGAGCCGTGAAGGATTCTCGCGATACGAATACTGTCGTCGCTCGGCTCGTAGACGATGAGAAACGTCTTGCCGACGACGAAAGGGCGCGCGTTCTCTCGAGCTCAGCCTCGAGCCGCCTGTGCTGATGCTCGAGGAGCCGGACAGCTTCCCGAACGACCTCACTCGTCGACTGGTATCGTCCGGAGCGGACGCCTGCGGAAAGGAACTTGGACTGTTCCGGTGTGAACGAGATGCTGACGCTCTATCTCTGGGGCATGGCTCGGCTCTCCGCGAAGCTTGCTATGCTACATTGTAGCACTCGCCGTGTCGTGCGGCGAGC
>CAYZGY010000702.1:0-3935 GCA_964478085.1 uncultured Planctomycetia bacterium | reverse complement strand
GTCCGAAAACAGAGCCTCCCAACGACTTCGAGCGTTGTTCACCTTGTTCTTCTTCGCTTCGACGTGCGTGTCGTGCATCGCGAACTCCTCGCAGTAGTTGAGCTGCTGGCGAGGGCCGACGTACGCGGTCGTGGTCAGCTTGCAGGAGATGCTGACCTTGTGGTCGAAGTGTTGGCAGTTGTCGCAGCAGTGCAAGTAGCCGCCGCACCCCTCACAGACCTCTCGCGAGCGCGGTTCCTTGCCGTAACCTCGCCACGCGGTGCCACATCGGTGACATTTCTTCATCTTCTCTTCTTCCCGTCCAGCCGGAGAGTACCAAATTCGCGGAAGATGGCGGCCATCGGTGAAACGCTCGCGGCGTCACGCGACTTGGACAGCCTACCTCCGGGCTCGACTCCGGTTCTCTCTGACTGATTTCTCTTCGAGACACTTCCTTCGGCGCCGAAATCGAGGTCACCGAGAGGGGACCAGCTCGCTCGATCGCGGTCGGCCGGGGGAGATTGTGGCGTCGTAGGCATCACTGAGTCAAGACTTTATCGCTACTAGGAGGGCGTCCTCGAGGGTGCGTCATCGCCCGCTTGCGTCACCGCAGCCTCTTCCTCCACAACATCTTGTTGCGTTGCCGCCAGGTGCATTATCTCGTTGTGGTTTCGCTAGTTCCGGTTTTTCCGGTTGTTGGGTCGTAACGCAGCCCTATATTTCTTCATTTTCACGCCTGTGGGCAGACCTCTCCTGTGGGCGTCGGGGGTGTTGGACCCTTTCTCGTGCGGACTCGTGACGACTGTGCCCGAGATAAGAGCGACGACGATTGCCGCGATCCCAGTCGGCCGTTCTGGCCGACCGGTTACGAATCTCGCGCGCGGCGATCCGGAGAGACGTCTACCCATCAATGTGAGGCGCCGAGAAGCCGAAGAAGTTGTTTGATCGACGTGTTTCGTCGTCCCGGAGTCGTCCTCCGGGGGAGTCCGGTCCTCGGAGGGGCGGATTCGACAAGTGAGGTCTCGGTGACGCTATCGATACACACGAAAAACGAGCGTCATCGAAAGAAACCGCGGAATAGCCATGTCTGGTGCTCTTCTGGAACGCGCCCAATCCAATGGGAAGCCGTCCCCTCTGACCCGTCTACGTAACATCGGGATCGTCGCCCACATCGACAGTGGCAAGACGACGATCACCGAGCGCATGCTCAAGCTCGCTGGCAAGATCCGCCAGCTTGGAGAGGTTCACGATGGCGAGGCCACGATGGACTTCATGAAGGAGGAGCAGGAGCGTGGCATCACGATTGGCTCGGCGGCGACGCACTTCCATTGGGGTGATTGCGCGATCAACCTCATCGACACGCCGGGCCACGTCGACTTCACCGCCGAGGTCGAGCGCTCGCTGCGCGTTCTCGACGGCGCCGTGCTCGCGATCGATTCGGTCGCCGGAGCCCAAGCCCAGAGTGAGACGGTCAACCGCCAGATGAACAAGTACGCGGTGCCGCGCATCGCGTTCATCAACAAGATGGACCGCGTCGGTGCCGACTACGCTCGAGCGGTCGAGTCGCTCAAGAAGCGCCTGCGCATCAATGCCGTGCCGATTCAGATTCCGGTCGGCGAGGGTCAGGACTTCTGCGGCCTCATCGACCTGATCGAGATGCGGCAGGTGCACTTCCCGGAGCGTACGGACGATCCGGCCGACTACACCTCGGGTCCGATCGAGGACAAGTACAGCGAGGCGGCGCAGACCGCTCGCTACGAGCTGCTCGACGCGCTCAGCATGTACTCGGACGAGCTGATGGAAGCTCTCCTCGAGGAGTCGGAGGTCGACAACGAGCTCGTGGTCAAGACGATCCGTCATGCGACGATTCACGAGGCCTTCGTCCCGGCGATGCTCGGGTCGGCGCTTCGTAATCGTGGCGTGCCGTCTCTTCTCGATGCGGTCGTGGCGTACCTTCCGAACCCGCTCGACAAGGGCGAGATCGAGGGGATCCACCCGAAGACCGAAGACAAGGTCACGTTCGAGCCGAGTCCCGATGCAGCGTTCAGCGCGATCGTCTTCAAGACGATTCACTTCTCGACGGGCGATCTGACCTTCGTGCGCGTCTACTCGGGCGTTCTCGAGAGCGGTAACGGTTACTACAACCCGCGCCTCGGGCGTCACGAGCGTGTCGGCCGTCTCTTCCTCGTCCACGCGGGATCGCGCGAAGCGATCGAGCGGGCCGAGGCGGGGCAGATCGTCGCCGTGATGGGCCTCAAGCAGAGCGCGACGGGTGACAGCCTGTGCCTGAAGGACTCGCAGATTCAGTTCGGCGCCACGACGTTCGCGAACCCCGTGATCTCGATGGCCGTCGAGCCGAAGTCCAGCGGTGATCGTGACAAGCTCGGCGAGGTGCTCGGCATCATCGCTCGCGAGGATCCGACCTTTCACGTCTTCACGGACGAGGAGACGGGTCAGACGATCATCTCGGGGATGGGCGAGCTCCACCTCGAGGTCGTCGTCCACCGTCTGCGTGACGAGTTCCGCCTCGGTGTTCTCACCGGTAAGCCGCGCGTGTCGTACCGTCAGACTCTCCGCAAGTCGGCCGAGTTCGAGATTCGCCACATCAAGCAGACCGGTGGTAGCGGTCAGTTCGCTGTCGCGAAGTTCGAGTACGAGCCCATCGAGGGCGAGGACATCGAGTTCGAGGACAAGATCACTGGCGGCAAGATCACCAAGGAGTACCTCGACGCGATCGACAAGGGCGTACGCGAGTGGGCCCAGTCGGGTGGCAAGCGCGGTGCGAAGATCCAAGGCTTCAAGTTCACCGTCGTCGACGGAAAGATGCACGACGTCGACTCGAGCGCCATCGCCTTCCAGGCTTGTGGCGTCCAGTCGGGTCGCGAGGCCGAGGAGCGCTGCGGAATGGTCCTCCTCGAGCCGATCATGAAGATCGTCGTGACGACCCCCGAGGACTACCTCGGCTCGGTCATCGGCGACCTCAACTCGCGCTCGGGCGTGGTCGAGCAGATCACGGACGAAGGCCTCGAGAAGCAGGTCCAGGCGCGCGTGCCGCTGCGGACGCTTCCCGCGTACGCGACGACGCTCCGCAGCATCACGAGCGGCCGCGGGAATTACTCGATGGAGCCCGAGGGCTACCAGGCCGTTCCGCGCGAGATCGCCGAGAAAATCGACGATTAGCGTTCGAAGACCTCAAACAATAACGAGCCGCGTCCTGAGCAGGCTTCCGGTTCCCACCGCGGGCCGGTAAAATCACGCTCATGGCGCGGCTCGTTATTTTTGATGACACGATGCGTGGGATCGACCTCCCCGATCACGCCGTGATGATCGGCCGATCGAAGAAGGTCGACATCCCGATCCGTGACGGCCTGCTCTCGCGCAAGCATTGCAGCGTCGTCCCGATGGACGAGGGCTTCCGTCTGCTCGACCTCAAGAGCCAGAACGGCACTTTCGTCAACGGCGAGCAGGTCGAGAAAACCGACCTCGAGTACGACGACGTCATCGAGATCGGCAACACCGTCCTCGTCCTCCTCGACACGGACACGTGGGGGCGCGGCGAGGGCCTCACCAAGCTGCGCAATCCCGTCAAGGCGCAGGAGCTGATCCAGCGGATCAATAAGAAGCTCCCGCTCGAGACGATTCCGGATCGAGCCGCGAGCAACGGTGCGCCGAAGAACGGCGCAGCGGTCGACGTGGAGCGTGAGATTCCGCTCGAGGTCGCGCTCCTGACGGACCTCGTCGTCCACGAGTACGCCAAGCAGGTGCTGCAGTCCGCTCCGAAGCTCAAGGAGCTGATCTCACAAGGCGTCCGGACGTTGCGATCGCGGCTCCCGTCCGACGCGGGTGTCCCCGAGCTGCGTCGCGAAGCACTGACCGTCGTCGAGGAGTCGCTGCGTGCGTTGGCTCGAGGAACGGCGGCTCGAGGAACGGCGGCTCGAGGAACGGCGGCTCGAGGA
>CAYZGY010000701.1:0-4652 GCA_964478085.1 uncultured Planctomycetia bacterium | reverse complement strand
CGGATCCTTCTCGTCGATGCCGGGAAGCATCAGATCGTGCCGCGTGTTCGGCTCCCGACGAGGAGGGGGGTTTTGGCTGAGGCGCGTCGCGGGCGCCGGCGCCGGTGCCGGTGCCGGAGCACCCCGCGAGGCGATCTCGGCCTGCAGGAGCTGAACCTCCTGACGAGCCGCCTTGAGCTCGCTGTCGAGACGGTTGTTCTCGGCGACGAGTCGATCTCTCGACTCCTTGTAACGTTGGTTGGCCTCCTTGAGGTCCGTCCAAGCACATCCTGACCCGAGCAGGGCCACCAGCACGCATAGCGGGACGCTGGAAGTGAGGAGCTTTCTCATCTCTTCCTTTCTCCGGTTAAATGACCCGGTTCCTTCTGGTCCGGTACGATTCCGGCTTCGCGTCCAGGCGGGGGCTCTTCTCTTCACTTCTTCCAGAAGACCGATCCGGCAAGGCCGCGTCGCAGTCCGATGACCACGAATTCCAAACGAGCATCGCAGTGGCGATGGCTCGACTCGCCGGGAAGCTTATCGGAGGTCAGGAGCCGTCCGCAAGGCCATTTGCTGACATTTTGGGCGCCCTCGCGGGCATTCGGCTGCGCCACCGAGAGCACCACAAGATCTTGTGGTGCCTGACTCAGAAGAGGCCGAGATACCAAGAGAAGACCGTGGGAAAAAACCCGGGCCAGAGGTAGAGGACGAAGCAGGCGATCGTCAGGAACGGCCCGAACGGCAGGTAGCGATCCCGCGTGATGACGAATCGCGCGATGCCCCAGATCGACCCGAGGATGCACGCCCCGAGGACCCCGAGGAGCGCTCCCGACCACCCGGTGAGCCCACCGAGAAGCCCCATGAGCTTGACGTCCCCGAAGCCCATCGCCGGCTTGCGGAAGACCCTCGAGCCGAGCTCGCCGATCGCGAAGATGAGAACGCTGCCCGAGAGCATGCCGAGGAGGCACGCGGTCAGCGAGTAGGCCCCGCGCGAGAACGTCCACTCGGGCCGGACGACGATCGCGACGATCAGGCCCACCGCGGCAGCGGAGAGCACGCCCGCGAGGCTGACGTCGCGGAATCGACGCGGGTCTTCGGGGAGGAACTTCCGACGATAGGCTCGATAGATGACGCAGCCCGCGACGAAGCTCGCGATCATCGCGAGCGCGATCACCGCCCACGTCGCACCGGTCGACTCGAGCCCCCCACCGAAAACGCCGTCACGCAGTGGCGCGAGGCCGTCACGCAGCCAGACGAGGAATCGACAGACGCTGTCCTCGACGATCCCGAATCGAAGCTCCGGAAGCGCGACCATCATGAGCGGCAAGACGTGCATGCCGCCGACCGTGATCTCATCGGGAAGGAGCCGCAGGTCGAAGTCGACGAACGAGCCGACGATCAGCGCCGACGTGAGCACGAGGAGAAAGACGAGACCGACGAGACTGCCACCGAACTCGAAGATGAATCGATCAGCGACGATCGCGAAGAGCACGGCCGTCAGCGTCTCGACGAGCGGATAGCGCAGCGCGATCGGTGCGCGACAGCTGCGACATCGTCCTCCGAGCGCGAACCAGCTGATCACGGGGATATTGTCGTGCCACGCGATTCCCGAGCCACAGATCGGACAAAACGAGCGTGCGGGCTTGCCGACGCGCAGTCCGTTGCGCGGAATCCGATAAACACAGACGTTGAGAAAACTCCCGACGGTCGCGCCGAAGCACGCGGCCATCGCGATCAGGAGGAAGCGACCGAGCGCTTCGTTCTCGGGAGAAAGGGCTTGTAGGAGTAAGGTCATGCGACAGACCGAAGAGCCGTTCGTGCGTACCTGGTTCGGATCATTCCGCCTCGATCATCCAGACATCGGGTCGACCGCCGGATCGCTTGACAGCTTGCGTCAGGCTACCGGAAGACCGGTGGCTATCGGAAGACGAGCGGTCTTCTCAAGACAAGACGTCGCGAACGAGCTCCGCGATGCCTTCGACGCTCAAACCGTCGGTATCGATGACGTGATGCGCGGCCGCCAGGTAGATCGGGATGCGCTCGGTGAGGACCTGCTCGACCTCATCGACCGCCGTCGCTCCCGCGAGCGCCGGGCGAGCGTCCCCCGACTTGGGATCGGCCGCGATCCGCTCGCGGAGCTCGCTGATCTTGGCCCGCAGCCAGATGACGCGTCCGCCTTCGCGCATGAGCTCGGTGTTCTGCTCACGGAGGATGGCCCCACCACCCGTCGCGACGACGAACGGCCGCGCGGCTTTCTTCGCTCGTCGAACGACTTCGTGGACGACGAGGGACTCGAGGTCGCGAAAAGACCCCTCGCCGTCATCGGCGAAAATCTCCGCGATGGTCTTGCCTGCCTTTTGCTCGATCAGCGGATCGGTGTCGACGAACTCTCCGGCTGTCATAGCCGCGAGCGCCTTGCCCACCGACGTCTTTCCGCTGCCGCGATAGCCGATGAGGAATACGGCCGTCCGTGGCGAATCGGTCACGGAGTCGCTCTCTTCACTCTCACTGGAACTCTCGGAAACCGGTCTTCGGTCCCCGCTGATCAACGGTCTTCGTCTTGAAAACCGTCTTCGTCTTCGCTCCACAAGGGCTCTAAGAGGGTGACCTCGATGTCGAGCTCCTTGTCGCCGCGCTTGACCTTGATCTTCAGCTTCTCGCCGGCCTTGAGGCCCTTGAGCGATGCGGTCAGATCTCCGAAGACCTTGATCTTCTTGTCGCCGACCTGGAGCAGCAGATCACCGGTCTTGAGGCCGGCCTTCTCGGCGGCGCCACCAGCGTTGACGACCGTGATGATCACGTGCGAGTCGTTCGTCTCGCGCGCTTGAATTCCGAGCGTTCCGCGCGGGCGATCCTTCTTCGGAGGATCTTTCGGCGGATCCTTCTTGGGCTCATCCTTCTTCGGAGGATCCTTCTTCGGGTCCGCCTTCTTCGGTGGGTCCGCCTTCTTCGGCGGGTCGGCCTTCTTCGGCGGGTCGGCCTTCTTCGGCGGGTCGGCCTTCTTCGGCGGGTCTGCCTTCTCAGGAGCCTCGGCCTTCTTCGCGCCCGGCTTGACGAACGGGACGCCACGCGCGCCGAGAGTCAGGTCGATCTTCTCGACCTTGTCGCCTCGCTTGAACTCGATCGCGACGACGTCGCCGGCGAACTTGCCATTGAGCGCATCCTTCATCGCGTCGCCACCGGTGACCGCCTTGCCGTTCACCTTCGTGATCACGTCGCCGACCTTGAGGCCGTATGCCGCGGCCGAGCTGCCCGGGACGACGAGTCCGACGGAGAGTCCGCCTTCGACGGGGTCGAGACGAATCCCGAGGAACGGAGGCTGCTTCTTCGGAGCGTCCGCCTTGGCGGTGTCCTTCTTCTCCTCGACCGTCTTGCGACTGACGAGCTTGGCGCCGCTCTTGCCCGACGAGCCGACGACGACGACCTCGATCGTCTCCTTGCCGCGCACCGTACGAAGCTTGAGCTCGCCACCGTTCTTGACGGCGCGGACCGCCTCGGTGATCTCGTCGAGCGTCTTGACCGCCTTGCCGTTGACCTGCGTGATGCGATCGCCGTTCTTCAGACCGCCGACCGAGCCGGTGAAGCCCGCTTCGACGTCGTAAGCGAAGACTCCGTCCGCGTCCTGCTCCATCGTCACGCCGAGGACGACGTGACTCGGTGCCGGCTCCACGCCACCCGACGCCTTCCCACGACTGGCGAGGAAGGTCGCTCGGTCGATGAGCTTCACCTTGACGGACTGCTCCTTGTCACCGCGGCGCAGCTTGATCTCGATCGTCGTGCCCGGCTTGTGAGAAGCCACGGTCGGGTTGAGCGTATCGAAGTTCACGCCCTTGCCATTGACCGCGAGGATCACGTCGCCCTTCTGAACACCTGCGGCTGCGGCGGGCGACCCCGCGTGCACGGTCGTCACCTTGGCACCCGTCTCGTGATCGATGTGCGCGACGCCGAGGAACGACGTGGTCGCATCGACCGCGGTCAGCGGGGCTGCCTTCCCATTCGGAACCGACTGGGCAGAGCCCTTCTTCGCCCCCCCGGCCTTTTTCGCGCTCGCCTTCTTGGCATCCGCGAGCTGCTTCGCTGCCGACTCGAGCTTCTTCTCGAGCTCTGCGAGGCGCTTCTTCGTCTCGGCGAGCTGCTTCTCGAGATCGGAGACGCGCGCGTCACGATCCTCGAGGCTCTTCTCGAGCTTGCCGATCCGCTCTCCGACGAGCTTCGAGACGCCATCGACGATCTGCCCGCGAGCCTTCTCGAGAATCTCGTCGAGCTTCCTGCGCAGGTCGCCATCTTGAGCCTGCGAGAAACCGGGAGCGAAGAACGAAGCGCCGAGGACACCCGCGACGAGCATCCAGAGAACGCGAGAGCGAGGCATACGAAAATCTCCTGGGCGCTTCGGCGAAACCGCGCGCCGATTCAGACGGGGACCAGTTCTAAGGTATTCGGATATCGGCACGTAGCGTGGAGGCCTGAAGGCCTGCAGACATGCCGGAGAAGATCCGCTCCTCCGCGAGGAATTGTACGGTCGGCCTCGGAGGCAGAAAACCAAATTACCGGCCCTCCGCCGGGTGATTTCCCGATTTCCACGCCGAGATCCGACACGGGATCCGCTAATCCGAAGCGCCCTCGGCAGCCTCGTCGTAATGCGGTCCACCCTTCTCGTACGCGACGACGACGAT
>CAYZGY010000700.1:0-4654 GCA_964478085.1 uncultured Planctomycetia bacterium | reverse complement strand
CGCAAGTGACGGCCGCGATGGAAGTTACGATGGCGATTTATCTTGGTGGCAATGACGTTCAGTCTAGGTAGCGAGTCCGCGCTGAACGCCGCTATATTCGTGAAAACCACAGTTAGGGTTAGAAGCAGTCGCGTCATGGTCCTGAGGTCAAAACACTCAAACATCTTCGTGGCGGATTGCTCCGGGGCCGGCAGGGGCGAATCTTGCATTCGCCCATGATAACCCGAGCGCGGTCGAGATACTGAATCCCTCTTGGGGTGGCGGTGGGGGGCGGCTTAGCGTCGACAGTTTCACGCAGGTGACGCGCATTCAGACGTTCGAGTTGCTTTCGACGAGGTGTCGGGGACGCGGGACGTGAGACGAGCCCTGCCGGGGAGCCGAAGGTCTCGACGAAACACGAGTTGCGGCGAACCGGAACCGCATCAAGTGCTTCAGCGGGAACATCAGAGCGCCGAATCGCTTCCTTTGCTACTTTCATAGGTGTGCCTGGAGAAGAGCTTGGGGCCAGGGCGCTTGATTGTGATCCCCTCAGAAAAAGAGCCGCGATTCTTCGGCGATTCCGTTTTCGCCGGATGTAGTCCTGTGTGGAGACGATGAATCCGGCATGAGGAATCAGCGAAAGGAATGCAGTACGACCAGTTCGTGTCGCTGTTTGCGCGGCATGAGCAGGCCGTGCGCGGGTTCGTTCGTTCGCTCCTGCCATACTCACCGATCGAGCCCGACTCGCGACCTCACGGTTACTGGACTGGGTCGGCCTGCAGAGTCCACGCGTCACGGAGTGCCGGTTTCGTCGGCGTCGCTTGACGGGGCCACCTTCGTGCTACCGGGCCAACTCCTCGCTTCGGACTACTTGCCTCGACCGCCAGCGGCTCGGACACAGAGCGCTCCGCCGCATGGTTCGACGCCATTCGCCGCGCTCGCGCCTCTCCTCTGTTCGCCTCGACGTCGTCCGGGATGTCGCTTCCGGTTTCGGCGAACCTCTCTTCAAGGGTCTGGCCGTTGAGCTTCCTCACCTCTTTTCGGCGAGTGCGAACCACGCTCGCATTTGATAGCTGCAGCGGCACTTCGACGAACCATCCGGCACAAGCACGATGCCGTTCGCGGGGACGGCGTTGATCCAGCAACTCGGTCGAATGCCTCCGTAGTTCTCGGTGCCGGATCCCCGGCTCAGATCGAAGTAGCCGAGCGTTGCGGAGCGAAAGAGCATCAGGTGCTTGCTCGCCGAAATCTGACCGCAGCCGTAGGAGCGCTCCAGCTTGAACGGGAAGGGCTCGCCCGACTTCAGGTTCCACGCGCCGCCCTGCGCGTAGATGCGGTCCTCGTTGATCAGCGGGCGGCTCGCGTATTTTGCTGGTCGGTCCCAAAGGACCTTGCCGCTCTTCGTGTCGTGCGCGGCCAATCGACCGCCGATCTCGGATGGCAGTGCGAAGAAGCCGTGTCGCACTGCCTGGTAGTTCATCAGCAGGACCGAGTGCTCTTCGCTCACGGCGAGTTGACTGCCGAAGATCTTCTCGCCGTTTCGCCAGATCTCTTGGCCCGTCGCCGCGTTGAGAGCGAGTAGGATCCCGCTCGGAACGCGGTCCGGTGTGAGCTTTGGACGGTGTTTTCCACGGCGCCGAGGCTTGTCGATGTTGTCCTCGGGAATCAACGGACGGTCGATGAGGTAGACACGCCCTCCTGCGATCGCGATCGCGTTCTGACGGATGGAGTGCTCCGGCGCGTAGGACCATTTGACCTTCGCCGACTCCGGATCCATCGCAAAGAAGGAGACGGACTCCGTTCGCAATTGCGTCGATGCGTAGCGTGGACTGACCGCGTGCTTCTGGTTGGCGACCGAACCGAAAAGAATGCCGTCGCTGTACGCGAGGTAACCCCACTGACGGTGCTCGGCGTCTGCTGGCACGGGTGTCTTGAACTTGCGGAGCAGCTTGCCAGTTCTAAGCTCTATGCGATAGCAGTGATCTCGATGGCGTACGAAGACCGAGTCTCCGCCCAAACAGAACACACCGCCGGTCTCGCCGACAGCGAGGTCGTGGTGAATGCCGTCGTAGTCGGCGAGAAGGCCCTTCAGGGGGTATACCCAGAGTTTGCGGCCGTTGTACGCGTCTACGCAGCAGAGTCCGTCGACACCACCGACGACCATGTAACCGCGGTGGACGAGTGGGGCGGGTCCCTGGCCGTGGCGATTGGGCACCTCGAAATCCATGTCCCGAAACCAGAACATCGACAGCGGCCCTTTGATCAGGGAGTCGTCCGAGCACAGCGTGTTCGCGGCGTTCGAGTTCTGATGGGTCCAGCTTCCCGATCCGCTCAAGTCTCCGCGGGTCTCGACGATCATGTGTCCAGGAGCACCGCGGCAATACTTGCCTCCGAACGGTCGCTGCAAGCGTCGCGCTTCCCGGTCGTCCGCCTCGTCCTTATCGCCCGAGAGAGACAACGACGACACGACAAGGTTGGCGAAGTACTCTGGGTATCGTGCTCGCCTCGGGTCGCCAAGGTGCACTGTGACGCGAGTTCCGTAGAGTCCCGCCGCGTCCAACTTGCGCCGTGCGCGCTTTACCTTCTCGGCGTCGGGCTCGATGGCGTAGATCTGCAGATCCGATTGGCGTGCCAGCTCCATCGCCAAGTCGCCTTCGCCTGCGCCGATGTCGACGCAGAATCCGCTGGTTTGGCCTGTTCGCGTGAGGATCTCTCGTGCGGCCTTCTTGAAATCGACCGCAGCTCTCGGTGCCGAATCGCTCGCGAGGGACGCGGACTTTCGTGCCGGAGGGGGAGTCGAGTCGGCTGCGACACTCGATTTGTTCGCGGCGCTGTGGAAACAGTACACGTAGCCTCGATCTGTGCTGGCGATGATCCGTCCGTTTCCGGCCGCCAGACCCAGAACGTCGCCGTCGACCTCGTGTGACCACCAAACCGTTCGTTGCCCTCCGTAGTCGATCGCGCAGACACGACCACGTTGGCCGCAGATCGCGTCACCGCCCGCGACGATGAGATCGAGCACTTCGTGATCCATCGAGATCAATCGATCCTCGACCAGCTTGCGTGTCTCGAACTCTTTGCCTTTTCGATCGAGCCCTCGAGCCGTTGTCCAGCGGTATCGCACGAGCGAGCGACCATTTGCCCGCACGATGCCTTTCGGTGTCGCGACCAGCGCGCCATCCCCGATCTTCGAATTGAGCTCGCCACTCGCCAGATCGAAGCAGCAGCCCGCGTTGAACATGTGTCGGTCTGCGACCACAACGCTCGCGCCGCCTCGATGCTGGTTCTTCTGAAGGTGGTAGTAGCTCAGCGTGCCGTCTCCTCGCTGGAAGGCAGCCGGCACGGCACGTCCTGTCGCGACGATGAGTTGGTCGCCGGCAGCTGCCAGGTATCCTTGCGCCGAAACTCCGCTGGCGGCTGTGGCTCCGCCGTGCGGCTGTGCCATCAGCAATTGGCCGGTTTCATCGTTCGACCAGAGCGGCTCGCCCGAGCGAGCGTCGAGCGCGTGAAGGTACACGCCGTCGCTGGGCCAAACGCCAGCAGCGAAATAGACGGTGTCGTCCAGCACGACCGGACCGCCGCGAGCCGGCCACTTCGAGGTCATGCGTTCATTGCCGATCACCATCTCGTTCGTCGGGCCGCCGCGGTGGCGCCATAGCAAGCGGCCGTCCTCGAGGGCCAGCGCGTAGAGCCAGCCGTCATCGCTGACGACGAAGATGCGGTCTTTCCACCCTGCAGGCGCGAAGCGAACGGGGGAGTCCGTGAAGAACGTCCAGGCGACTTTTCCGCTGCGCGCGTCGAGAACGTAGATCTTGTCGTCTGCCGAGCTCCCGAAGATGATTCGATCGCCCAGGATGATCGGCTGAAAGGCGCGGTCGAATCGGATGCGTTCGGAGGTCGGCCAAGCGCGTCGGGGAGCGTGTGGAGAGCGAAACGTCCACGCGAGCTTCAGACGATTTGGAATCGCTTCTGCCGTGTATCCACTGCGTGAAGAATTCCCGCGAAATGTCGGCCAGTCCGTCGCCGGGGCTGTTCCGCTGAACGCAGTGATGGACAGAAGGCAGGAGAAGGAGAACAGGAGGGCTCGGTTCATCATGCGATTCCCGGCTGAAAAAAAACTCTGATGTTGTCACTAGCACTGAGCGAGGAAGGCGACGGCGCGAGCGCTCTCCTTTGAGTGCGACTACCAAGTCGACATTCGTCGCGTCATTTCGCGCTGATTCTCTTCGATCGCCTCTCGGATTTCCTCGGCGGACTGCCGCTCGATCGATGCCCTCGGGTAGTACCACGCGTCTCGCACCGCCAAGAGAGCTTCATTGAGCTTGCCTTGATGGTCTCTCAAGAGCTCGGCGGCGGTGCGCTTTCGCTGGGCAGGCGTCGCTCCGGAGCTGCTGCTCGAGCCGATCCGGTAGAGGCTGTGGGCCAGAGGCGTCAGGAGAATTCGTTCCGGAGCCGTATCCGATGGAAGACCATCGCCTGGAAGACCACCGCCCCAGTCCTTGGTGGCCGCTTGGGTCGTCACCCGTCCAAACCCCCAGGCTGGAAAGCGGAACGCGCTGTGTCCGACCTCGGTCTCACTCTGCCCGACGAGCTCGATGAGCTTCGGGATGGCTCGAATGGACTCCAGCTCCACGAGCCTTTCCGCGGCGCGAAGCTGTGCCTCTTTGTCGCTCGA
>CAYZGY010000699.1:701-4685 GCA_964478085.1 uncultured Planctomycetia bacterium | reverse complement strand
GCCATCGTAGAGCGTGAGATTCCCCGGTACGACGATCTTCTCGCCAGCCTTCACGCCCTTGGCCTGAAGGACCTCGTGAAGGATCGCTGCCGCGTGGGCGGGTTTCTTCGCCTTGCGGAGCCCATCTTCGATCGAGGAGATCGCGACGACCTCGTCGACGTCGGCCGTCTTCTGCGCGCGCCCGCCCTCGAGGTCGCTCGCGAGGAGGTGTTTGCGGCCGCCGACCTCGAGGTAGGTGATCGGGTCACCGACGAGGAACTGGGTCGCGTAGAAGAGATCGGCGTTCGTCTCGCTGGCGCCGATGATCACGAGCGTTTCGTCACCGGCCTTTCGCAGCGTTTCGTTCTTCGTCACAGGGCTTCTGGCTCCTAACGAGTCTTTCAGCGAATCGTGAAGTCGGCCGATTCGATCGTGTGGCAGGCGGTTTGAAGGAAGCGGTCGGCGGCGGCGCCGTCGATCAGTCGATGGTCGAAGGTCAGGCTCAGATACGACATGCTGCGGATCGCGATCGCGTCGCTCTCCTCGAGGACGACGACGCGCTTTTGAACAGCGCCGAAGCAGAGGATTCCGACCTGGGGCTGCGCGATGATCGGTGTGCCGATCAGCGTGCCGAAGACACCGGGGTTCGTCAGCGTGAACGTGCCGCCCTGCACTTCATCGGGTTGGAGCTTTTTCGAGCGGGCGCGCTCGGCGAGGTCGCGGATGCCATCGGCGATCTCGAAGATGCTGAGGTCTTGTGCGCGGCGTAGAACCGGAACGATCAATCCGTCCTCGATCGAGACGGCGACGCCGAGGTTGACGTCTCCGTGGTAGTGGATCTCGTCATCGACGATCGACGCGTTGAGCTCGGGCGTCGCAGCGAGACCGCGCGCGATGGCCTGCGCGAGGAAGGGCAAGTAGGTGAGCTTGACGCCGCGTTTCTGAAAGTCGGGGCGCAGCCGGTCGCGCAGCTTGCGAACTTCGGTGAAGTCGGCCTCGTGGATCGTCGAGACATGCGCGGAGGTGCGACGACTCTCGATCATGTGCTCCGCGATCTTGCGGCGCATGACGGACATCGACTCGACGCGGTCTTCGAGAGATGCGAGCGTCGGTCGTTCCACGGGAGCCTTCTTCGAGCTTGCAGCACTCGAGGTGCCTGCTGACGCGCCGCCGAGTCTCTCGACGTACGCGAGGACATCGTTCCGCGAAACTCGACCGCCTTCGCCCGTGCCACGGATCTGCGAGACGTCGACGCCGTGCTCGCGGACGAGACGACGGACGGCGGGCGACAGGCGCTCTGCGCGATCGCGCTTCGCCGGCGCCTTCTTCTCGTCTGCTGGTGCGGGACTCTCCTTCTTCGCGACAGGCTTCACGGCCGGCTCGGTGGAAGTCGAAGAGTCGCTGTCACCAGTCTCCGCACCCGGCTCTTCCACCGTCAGGATACAGACGGGAGTGTCGACCGGCACGGTCTCACCCTCCTGGACGAGGATTTGCGTCACCCACCCGGCCTGGGGGCTCGGGACTTCGCTGTCGACCTTGTCGGTCGAGATCTCGAGAAGCGGAGCGTCACGCTCGATGCGATCACCCTTGGCGACCAACCAGCGGACCACGGTGCCTTCCGTGATACTCTCGCCCATCTGGGGCATCTTGACCTCGACCGCCATGGACTCACTCCTTCCCGCTTCGCAGAATGGCAAAACCCGAACTGCGGGAATCTTAAGAAATCCGGGCGGTGATTTCCACGACCACGCCGCCGTCCTCTAACGAAACCCGAAAGCGGCACTCTGTCGAAGAGATACGACGATGTTTCGAGTCGTGACGAGCGGTACGATGGATCGGGAAGGTCTGAAACTCTTCGGCGGAGGAACCCGCATGTTTGTCGTCCAGCATTGCCCACTCGTCTCATCGATCGCGGTGACCGTTTTTGTGGTCACTTTCGCGAGCTCTCTTGACGCGCGTAGCTGCCGTCCCAATTTGATTCCGAACGGCGGCATCGATAACTGTTCGAGCTGTCACGTCAACGCCCGCGGAGGCGGTCCGCGAACTCCGTTCGGGGAGGACGTTCTGAGCTTCGTTTTACCGGGAAGCTGCGACGAGTTCTGGAGCTCGGAGCTCGCCGCGATGGACTCGGACCTCGACGGTCGTACGAACGGCGAGGAGCTGCTCGACCCGAACGGAACGTGGCAGAGCGGGGATGCTCATCCCGGCGACCCGTTCGAGGTCACGAATCCCGGCGTCTTCGATGAGTTCGGTCGTCGCGAGATCGAGGCGAGTCCTCGTGTTCTCGATTTCGGCCCTGTCGCGATCGGAGAGTCGCGCGTGCTGAACGTCACGGTGGAGAGTCTGGGCGAGCAGGATCTGACTCTGACGGCGATCGAGCTCGGCCTCGCGACCTCGACCGAGTTCTCTGTCGTCGCGCTGTCGCTGCCGATCGTGCTCGCGCAAGGAGAAACGCAACGCATCGAGATTCGTTTTGCCCCGGACGACGACGGAGCCGAGGCCGGCGAGCTCCTGCTGACGCACGATGGCGAGAGCGAGAGCTCGCCGATTCGCATCTCGCTGTCGGGATCCACCCCCGTCGATGGCAGCGCCGGCTTTCTCCGCGGTGACGTCAACCTCGACGGTCGCGTCGACATCGGAGACGCCGTTCGTCTGCTCGGCTTCTTGTTCCGAGGGGGCATCGTGCTCGGTTGCCGAGACGCCGCCGATCCCAACGACTCCGGATCGATCGATCTCGGCGATCCGATCTTCGAGCTCAACTGGCTCTTCCGCGCGGGGCTCGCGCCGCCGGCCCCAGGGCCCGCGGAGTGCGGGGTCGATCCTACCGACGACGACCTCGACTGCGTCTCCTACCCGCCCTGTGCCGCGTGATCGAGTGAGGCACGCGTCGTTCGATTCGGTCTTCAAGTCGGGGCGTTCGTGGTGGAGGGAGTGCGACATGCTGCGCTCTGGCGTGGCCGTGCGGAAGAACTCGTCGACCTTCAATCGTTTCTCCCCGACCGGTACGCATCGTCCTGGGCCGAGGGGGTCGACGTCGAGCCGGACGGGACGATTGTCGTGGTGGGCCATGCGGTCGGCCATGCGGTCGACCGTGCGAGCGGCCGTCGCGAAGCGATTCTCTGGCGGGCCGGCGACCGAGTCGTGACGTTCATTCGTGGAGGCGCGAACGGCGATGGTGACCACGACGTCTCGGACGTCGTCTTCACTCTCGGGCTGTTGTTCCAGAACGAGGAGAACAGCGCGATCGCCTGCCACGACGCGATCTTTTCTTTCCTCGCGCTCTTCGCCGGAGGCCATTCTCCTCCTGCTCCCTATCCGACCTGCGGAGTCGCCGACACAGGGGGCCTCGGCTGCGTCGACAATGCGTTCTGTGGGGAGTCGAGCGTTAGAGAATCCGTTCGAAGGACAGCTTCGGGCGGATCAGCGAGACGCTTGTTTTCGTCGATGCCAAGGGCTGATTCGATGTTCTCGGTCCGGGGCGGCGCTCTCGACGCCGATTCGCTCGGCGAGCTCGAGGATCTTGGCCTTCTGCGCGTCTGTGTATCGTCGGCCAGGGGCTTTCGCGCTCGTTTTTCGTCGCGACGGCGATTTGGTGGAAGGCTTGCAGGTCTTTCGATCCGACACCGGGGACGTCCTTGGAAGAGGGTTGTGGAGGTCGGCTCGCCGGCGGTGGGTTACCCGGAATTGTTACCCGCGAATCGCCATAACTGTCTACGAAATGGGGTGAAAAACAGCGCGATGCGGTGCGACGGTCGCGAACCTGTCGAAGTCGTTATGTGGGGGCAACCAACAGCTCAGAGCCGCGCGAGAGAGATCCAGAGGCCCTTGACGACCTGAGCCTTCACATGGAAGGGGTCTTCCCGAAAGACCAGCGATGGTGAGTAAAAAAAAAAACGCGCAGAAGGTCGTGAAACCTCCAGCGCGTTCTTACCCCGGTGCTGGTTGGGGTGAATCGTTCGTGCGAAGCGCGAGCGAGAGGGGTATTCCCGGAAGACCCCTGAAAAA
>CAYZGY010000699.1:0-691 GCA_964478085.1 uncultured Planctomycetia bacterium | reverse complement strand
CGGGGGTGGGGGTGGGGTTTTTCGGCGGCCCCCCGCCGCCCGCGCGTGGGGTCTTCCCACAACACCCCTGAAAAAACCGCTACAGATCGATTCCGCAGCCGAGCGAATCCGGTGTGGGATCGACGCCCTGGTCCAGGGCCGGCGCCGGCAAAGGCCCCGTGCCGGTGAAGAGCGAGTTGAGGATCGCCGACGGGTCGGAAACGTTGATCTGACCATCGTCGTTGGCGTCCGCCGCGTCGAGACACGGAGGTTCGACACCCGCGAGGAAGAGGAAGCTCAGTAGGTTGACCGCGTCCGAGATGTTGAGGCTCGCGTCGTCGTTGACGTCACCGCGGAGGAACTCGGCTGCTTCGGCGACGAGCTCTTCGATCGCCTCATCTTCTTCGGCCTCGTCCTCTTCCTCCGAGCCGTTGCAGCCGGCTTCTTCGCGGCAGGTCTTGACGGCCTCGATGAACGCCGCGACGCACTCGGCGAGATCGCCACGATGGCGACGTCGACGGTGGGCACCGCCACCTTCGCCTGCGTCGCCTTCGCCAGCAGCCGGATCTTCGTCGCCGCCACCCTCGTCGCCGCCACCTTCGTCGCCGCCACCTTCGTCGCCGCCACCTTCGTCGCCGCCATCATCCCCGTCCTGAGCCTCACGGCAGGCCTGGAAGGCTTCGCGACCGGCGGAGAAACACTCGGCGCCACA
>CAYZGY010000698.1:0-4689 GCA_964478085.1 uncultured Planctomycetia bacterium | reverse complement strand
CGACCTGGTTGCGGATCGTCGTCGCCGTGAGTTGGGTCGCCGCGGTCGAGCGAATCGCGGACGTCAGCGTGACGGTCACCTGCTCACCGGCCGAGAACTCTTCGTCGGCGGTGAACGTCACCTTGCGTGTCTCCTCGACGTAGCCCAGGGCGCCGTGGATCGGTCCGGAGATCGATCCCGAGACGATGAACGAGCCTTCGTGCACCGTGGTCATGTCGACGCGGTACGAGAAGATCACGCGGATCTCGGCGTCGCGGGCGACACGGGTCGATCCGCCGCGGGGCTCGACGCGTCGGACGGTCATCCGAGCGTTCGTCGCCTCGTGGCAGGAGACGAGAACCAGCGGCAGGAGGCCGAGGGCCCAGACAAAGATGTTGGTGAGATGAGAGGGTCGCAAGGGTGCCTCCGAGACCGGCGAGGGGGTCACGATGCGGGATGGAACACAGCTCGCAGAGCACGAGCAGGGGTCTCTCGGCAAGCCCAGTGCCGACCTCTAAGGTGCTGATCTGTCAGCCTTTGAGGGAGCTGACCGGGTTTGGGACGACCTGGGATGTACGGGTTTTAGGCAGCCGGTCCGGATTCGGTCCGAGCGTCCCAAGGGCGGCCTTTGCGATTGACTGCTCGGCCGCCTCGACTTACCATCAGCCCCCTTGGGCGGCCCCTAAAGATCTTGGGGCCAAGTATTTGCGGATCGCGCCCGGCGGCGAGCCGAGGGGCCTCGAACGGCTCTGTCGGCGAGTTCATGGAAGCGGTCGGGGAAGAGAAGGATGAGCGTCGACCTCACACTCCAGGAGCAAGGCCACCGCACCTGGGCGATCATCCGCCTGTTCTACCTCTCGCTCATCGGTTTCCGCGACGAGTTCGAGCGCTACGAGCGCCTCGTCGAGGGACATGCGCGGGCGCTCGGGGTCGACCGCAAGCTGCTGCGTCTGAGCCCGCGGGAGCTCGCCGAGCTCCTCGAGGTCAAGAACCTCGAGCGACTGCGCGACGGCTACATCCTCAAGCTCAAGGATCTCTGCCACCTCGTCTTTCGCACGGAAGACCAGACCGACTGGCTCGATCGCTTCGTCTCCGACATCTTCCATGAGATCTCGATCCTCAAGGAAGAGCACTACACGCTGAAGACCTACGCGCCGATGTACGAGCGCGACGCGCAGGAGGTCGAGCTCTCGTACATCGTGGACACGGCGCACACGATGTTTCCGCAGAAGCTGAGGCACATTCGCTACCTCTTCGGCAAGGCCCGCGATCGTCTCGAGAAGCACCTGCCGACTCTGCGCTCGATGCCGATCGTCATCCGGTCGCTCTATCTGCACCGCGCCGACGATTTCGTGCGTGACGCCTACCCGGGTGGCTTGCGCGACTTCTACCGCTTCATCTACACGCTGGGGCCCTTCGAGGGCTTCTACCAGGTCGCCCAGAGCTTCTACCACTCGGGCTTCTTCGGCATGGCGCTCGAAGCGTTCGTGAGTGCCGAGAAGGAGTACCCCGAGGCTCCCGACCTCACCGCCCAGATGCAAGAACCGTCAGCGCAGGCCGCGGCGGATTCGACCCAGGGGGACTCGAACGCGGCGAAGGCCGAGGTGAGCGAGGGGGACGAAGACGCGAACGACGGCGGCCAATCGACCGCCGACGAGTACACGCGCGACCCCCGATTGACGCTCCGGTCGATTCGTGCCAAGGTAGCGCGCATTCGCAAGCGGCTCGCTCAGGCCGACGGCTCTCTGTCGAGCCGCGAGATCGTCGAGGGAGAACGCGAGGCGAGCGAATCGGACACCACCGAGTCCGTCCGTCCGCAGGAAGTGTACGAAATCAGAACGCGCGGCGCCTGAGAGCGCCGAGAGCAGAGCGAGAAACCGTGTCCCAGGAAAACTTCGCCGCCCGGCTCGACGCTGCGATCGCGCGCAAGAGGAGCTGTCTCGTGGTCGGTCTCGACCCCGTTCCGGAGCGCCTGCCGTCCGAGGTCATCGGGGAGACGCGCGACGCGGGTCGCAGCTCCCTCGGTTGGACAGCCCACGCCGCGACCGCGACGGCCCGCTATCTCGAGGGCGTCATCGACGCCGTCGCCGAGCACGCCGTCGCCGTGAAGCCCAACGCCGGCTTCTTCGAGCGTTTCGGGGCCGTCGGCTGGGAGTCGCTCCGCCGCGTCTCGGAGGTCGCGAGAGATCGGGGCCTTCTCGTGATCTGCGACGCCAAACGGGGCGATATCGGCAGCACCGCGGCGGCCTACGCCGAGGCACTCCTCGGGGAGACTCCCGACACGGTCGGATCCGTCTCCGACTCGCTGACGCTCAATCCCTACCTCGGGCACGATAGCGTCGAGCCCTTCCTCGCACGAGTTCGAGAGGGGGGCCGAGGCGTGTTTCTGCTCGTGCGGACCTCGAATCCCTCCGGCAAGGACTTCCAGGAGCTCGAGTCGGGCGGCGAGCCGATCTACAACCACGTCGCTCGCCAGATCGTCGCTTGGAGCGAGGGCTACGAGGGCGAGAGTGGCCTCAACCCGGTCGGCGCGGTCGTCGGCGCGACCGCTCCCGAGCAAGCGGCCCGGATTCGTTCGGAGATGCCGAAGACGCTCTTCCTCGTCCCGGGCTACGGGGCACAGGGCGCCGGAGCCGAGGAGCTGCGGCCCTACTTCTGCGAAGGGGGACGCGGCGCGGTGGTCAACTCGTCGCGTGGGATCCTCTACGCCTTCGAGAGGTCGACGGACGGCGGCTCGTGGCAATCGGCCGTCGAGCGGGCGGCGAAGGAGGCCCGCGAGGATCTCGAGCGGATTCGGACGAGCGTCTGAGGCTCGTCGGATCAGTCGCTTTCGTCATCGGCGGGCGGCGGTGCCGCCGCGGTGTTTTTTGTGTTTTGGGTCGGGGGGGGGGGGGGGGGCCGCCGCGGCCGCGCCTTCCTGGCACTTCCAGCGCAGGTAGGCTTCGATGAACGGCTGCAGATCGCCGTCGAGCACGTTCTGCACGTTGCCGGTCTCCACGTTCGTCCGGCGATCCTTGCAGAGCGTGTAGGGCTCCATGACGTAGTTGCGGATCTGGCTGCCGAAGCCGATGTCCGCCTTCTCGCCGTGGATCTGCTGCAGCTCCTTCTCCCGCTCCCGCTCGCGCTCCATGACGAGGGCCGACTTGAGCTGCTTGAGCGCGGTGGCCTTGTTCGCGTGCTGCGAGCGCTCGTTCTGGCACTGAACGACGATCCCGGTCGGCAGGTGCGTGATGCGGACGGCCGAGTCGGTCGTGTTGACGTGCTGGCCGCCGGCGCCACCCGCGCGGTAGGTGTCGATGCGCAGGTCGGTCTCGTTGACCTCGATCGCGGCGTCGGCGTCGGGCAGCTCGGGCGTCAGCGCGACGGACGCGAACGACGTGTGACGGCGGTTGCGCGAGTCGAAGGGCGACTTGCGCACGAGGCGGTGGACGCCGATCTCGGAACGTAGGTGTCCGTAGACCATGTCGCCCTTGATCTGGTACGTCGCGTTGCGGATGCCGGCCTCTTCGCCCTCGAGACGGTCGACGAGGGTCACCTTCCACCCCTGCTTTTCGGCGAATCGCTCGTACATGCGCGAAAGGATCGAAGCCCAGTCGCAGCTCTCCGTCCCTCCCTCTCCCGCGTGGATCGTCAGGAAGGCGCCGGCCGAGTCGTGCTTCTCGTTGAGCGTCGTTCGCAGCTCCAGGTCGTCGAGGGCCCCTTCGGCCCGCTCGCACTCGGCGCTGATTTCCACAGCCGCCTCATTGTCGCCTTCGCTGGCGGCCATCTCGGCGAGCTCGAGCGTGTCCGTCACGGAGCTGGTCAGCTCGTCGAGCGGTACGACGATCTCCCGGATGTTCTTGAGCTCCTGGATGATCCCTTGGGCCTTCTCCGGGTTGTCCCAGAAGCCCGGTGCGGACATCTTGCCCTCGAGATCGGCGATGCGCTTCTTCTCGTCGTCGATCCGCACGAGCTCACCGAGTGCCACGAGGCGCTTCTTGGCTTCCGAGAGCCGGTCGATGAGTTCGGGGTATTCGGGGGTCATCGTGCCTCGTAGAGTTAGGAGCTGCGCTCGCCGAAGCTTACAGACACCCCCGGCTCCGTTCAAGTCCTTGCGCGGCGGTTCTCGAGCGTGGTAAGGTCCGGGAATTTTGTGGCCTGGTCGCCCGTTTCGGGGGGGCCGGTCACGGTGTTTTTGATTCGTTTCCGACACGATTATTCTCTCCTTTCCGACATCTCCTTTCCGACATCTCCTTTCCGACTTCTCCTCGGCAGCTCTCTGAAAGCCCACGGAAATGCCCCGACGCACCGATATCGAAAGCATTCTCCTGATCGGATCCGGCCCGATCGTCATCGGACAGGCCTGTGAGTTCGACTACTCCGGCACGCAGGCCTGCAAGGCGCTGCGCGAGGATGGCTACCGCGTGATCCTCGTCAACTCGAACCCGGCGACGATCATGACGGATCCGGAGTTCAGCGACCGGACCTACATCGAGCCTCTCAACGTCATGACGCTCGAGAAGATCATCGAGAAGGAGAAGCCCGATGCGGTTCTTCCGACACTCGGTGGTCAAACCGGACTCAACCTCGCGATGGATCTCTGGGAAGCCGGCATCCTGCAGAAGCACGGGGTCGAGTTGCTCGGCGCGGACTGCGAGGTGATCAAGAAGGCCGAAGACCGCGAGGACTTCAAGGTCGCCGTGCAGAAGTGTGGGCTCGACGTTCCGAAGA
>CAYZGY010000697.1:0-4691 GCA_964478085.1 uncultured Planctomycetia bacterium | reverse complement strand
GGCTCCGAGTCTTCCATCATGCGCCCCTGCCGACCCCCGCACGCAGCGACGGTGAACGCGACCGTGATAGCGAGGCACGAGAGTAGAATTCGACGAAGCATGGGGAGACTCCTCTTGTTTCGGTTTCTCGTAATCGGTTTTCGGGTTGATCAGTTATTGCCGGCGCCCACCGGGAGTTTCTCCGTTCGCACCGCGCGGTCCCACTCGCTGCCCTGTCCGAAGTGGCGGATGAGCTCTTCAGCGAGCGCGCCACCGGGGAGAACCACACGGTATCGCGCGACGTTGGCACCGTCGGCGACCTTGCGGCAAACCCAGTCGATCTCGAGCTCTTCATCTCGCTGCTGCGAGTTGAACACCTTGTGGCTCACCGTTCCCGTGACGACGAACTGCGCGCCGATGCGCTTGGCGATCTCGACCGCATCGGCGATCTGGTCGTAGTACTTCACCGAGAGGTTCGCACGTTGCATCTCGAGGACGAGGTCCGATCCAGAAAGGGCCTGGATACCTTTCTTCTCGAGATCGAGGACCGTCTTCTTCGCGAGGTGCTCGCCGAGGCCATTGACGTGATTAACGCCGATGTCGGCATTCCACGTGAGCGCCGGGAGGACGGCGATCGTACCACCCGCCGCCGTGTGCACCGACGAGACCTGATCGACGAAGTCGTCGAGGAGCGGGCCGGACTTCGGGGCCGAGACGATGTCGTGGGGGTTCGTGCCGCGCGCGTGCGGGTTGTCGATTCCCTGAATCGGGCGGTGCGGTGCGCGCTCGGGACCGGTGCAAGAAACGGTCGTCACCACGATGCCCGTTACCACGAAGGCCGCCATGAGAGTCGAACAGAAGTGCGTTCGGATCATGTCTCTTCTCCTGCCTCTCCTTCGGTCAGGCTCGGATCGAGCTTTCGAAGGTAGTCAAACGTGTAGATTCCGCTCGAGTGCGCGTCCGACCAGTTGATCGAGATCGCGTAGCGACCGACGAGGTCGACCCGCTCGGGCCGAACATCCTCGCTCACCTGTTCAGGCTGCAGGATCTGGGCTCCCGTCCACTCGTCGATACAGAGGGCGCATCGACAGGCGCGACGCAGCAGGACGACGTCGTAGACGCTCGTGTGCTCGTCGCTCCAGCGGATCTCGAGCTCCCGCGGGCCTGACTGGCGAATCTCGGCTGGTTGGATCGCTTCACTCACTGGCACTCGTTCTCAGACTGGCGATCTCTTATTTCCATTCACCGGTCTATTTCCATTCGATGGGTCGAGGCATGTTCGGCCCTTGGTGGCGACCGCCCGACTCGGCGAGGACGCTCAATTTTCGGGCGATATTTCCCGCGAGTTCAAAATAGGCCTCCGCGGCGCCCGATGCAGGGTCCTTCTCGACGATCGGCACCCCCTCGTCACCGCCGACGACGACACTCGGATCGATCGGAATTTCGCCCAAGAACTCGACACCGAGCTCCGTCGCGGCGTCGCGACCTCCGCCGTGGCGGAAAATCTCGTGCCGCCCGTCGCAGCTCGGACAGATGAAGTAGCTCATGTTCTCGACGATGCCGAGGATCGGGACCTTCATCTGCTCGAACATCTTGAGGCCCTTGCGAGCATCGATGAGGCTGACGTCCTGCGGCGTCGTGACGATCACGGCACCCGAGATGCTGACGACCTGTGAGATCGAGAGTTGCGCGTCACCCGTGCCGGGCGGAAGGTCGACGACGAGGTAGTCGATCTCGCCCCACTCGACCTCCTCGACGAACTGACGGATGAGGCCGTGGACCATCGGGCCACGCCAAATCACGGGACGATCGGCCTCGGACAGGAAGCCCATCGACACGACCTTCACGCCGTGTCCGACGAGCGGGATGATCTTCTTCTGCTCGTTGACCATCGGACGGCCGTCGATGCCGAACATCATCGCCATGCTCGGCCCGTAGACGTCCGCGTCGAGAAGACCGACCTGCGCGCCGGCCTGCTTGAGCGAGAGCGCGATGTTGATCGCGGTCGTCGACTTGCCGACGCCGCCCTTGCCGCTCGCGACGGCGATGATGTTCTTCACGCCCTCGAGCTTGACGCCCGAGCCGGACGTCGCGCTGCGCGTCTGCGCGGTCATCGTCACCTCGACCGACTCGACGCCTGGGATCGCCGAGACCTTCGAGCGGCACTCCTCCTGGAGCTGCTCCTTGACGGGACACGCGGGCGTCGTCAGCTCGACCTTGAACGAGACGGCGCCGCCGTCGATCGCGAGGTCCTTGATGAAACCGAGGCTGACGATGTCTCGGCGCAGGTCCGGATCTTGGACGGTGCGCAGAATCTCGAGGACACTCTCTTCGTTGACGAATTTCGACACGGTGCTGGCTTTCTTGGCTGTCTATCTCTGGTCTCGAAATCCCCACCCTGCCTGCTGGAGATCAAGCATTCGACGGATCAGGAACGCTCGGGCCGTCTTTCTCGCGGCCGTCTTTTCCGATCGCGTCGACGGGACATTCACGGAGCGCCTCTTCGCAGACCTCGCGTTCTTCGTCCGTCTCCGGCTGGCGATAGACGAAGGAGTGCTGACCTTCCTCGTTGGCCGTGAAGCAATCGGGCGCGATCACACGACAGCAATCGCAGTCGATGCACGAATCGTCGACGTAAAACGCGCCGTCGACGTTCAGTGTCCATTTCCGAGTCTTCTCAGCCACTTCTTCGAACTGGTCTCCGGAGCGTTCGTCTCGCCTGAGGCCGCTTGCGCGCGCTCGTTCTGGCCCTCTACAATACGCCACCTGCCATCTTTGTAAACGAAAGTTTCGCTGACCATCATGGGATTCCGCCGCACCCTGATCCGTGCCGCAAGCTCCTACCGTGCAAGGAATTGGGCGATCGACTCAAGCCGGCTCGACCTCGACACCGAATACGCGTGGCAGGTGCGAAAGTTCGTTCTCCACGGCGGCCGGCAAGAGGACGTCGACGCGATCTCGGTCGACAACGGAGTCTTCGAGTTCCTCATCGTGCCGACGCGCGGCATGAACCTCTGGTCGGGTACCTGTGACGATCTGCCCCTCGGCTGGGAGTCGCCCGTTCGGGAGGTCGTCCACCCGTCCTTCGTCAACCTCGACAGTCGCGGCGGGCTCGGCTGGCTCGAGGGCTTCGGTGAGTGGATCAATCGCTGCGGGCTCGCGTCCTTCGGCGCTCCCGGAAAGGACGTCGTCCCCGATAACACCGGCGCCCCGGTCGAGGTCAACCTGACGCTGCACGGCAAGATCAGCTACCTGCCCGCGAGCGAGGTCGAGGTCATCGTCGAGTCCGCTCCATCGCGACGCATCACCGTTCGCGGCGTCGTCGACGAGACGATGATGTACGGAACGAATCTGCGCCTCGTCACCGAGATCTCGACGACGCCGGGCTCGAAGTCGCTGACGATCGCCGACGAGATCCGAAATGTCTCGGCCGGCGAGCAGGAGATGGAGATCCTCTACCACTCGAATTTCGGCGCGCCGATCCTCGAGGACGGCGCCCGGGTCATCGTCCCCGCCGAGAGCATCACCCCACGAGACGAACGCGCGGCCGAAGATGGAATGGACAGCTGGAACGTCTACGGCCCGCCGAGCGCGGGCTGGGTCGAGCAGGTTTACTTCCTTCGCCTCTGGGCCGATGCGAACGGCGAGACCGAAGCCGTGCTGCACAACCGCGATGCCGATCGCGGCGCGTCGATGCGCTTCCGCACGGACGAGCTCCCCTGCCTGACCGTGTGGAAGAACACGGGAGCCGTCGAGGACGGCTACGTCACGGGGATCGAGCCCGCGACCGGATACCCGAACCTTCGCAGCGTCGAGCGAGCCGCCGGCCGAGTTCCGAAGCTCGCGCCGGGCGCCTCGTACGAGACGCACCTCGAGATCACGGCACTGACGACTGCGGACGAGGTCGAGGCAGCGACGACGCGGGTCGAGGCGATCCGCGGAGGTCGTGAGACGCACGTGGAGACCGAACCGTCCTCGTGACGTCCCCTCGAGCGACGGTTCCAGGGTCCGCGAGATCGGTACGTCGCTCTTCTCGGGAACAACCTTCCGAGCCGGCGCAGCCGAGGCGCGACGGACGATCACCACAACCGGGGAACGGAGTCGGCGGGGCCTCTCCGGCAAGGAAGAGATAGAGGAGCGAGTAGATGGCAGCGGAGACGTCGATCGCCTCGTCCGCGTTCACGTCTGCCGCGACGAGACAGGGCAACTCGGACTCATCGAAGAGCACGTCCAGAATTCGGATCGGGTCCGTCAGACTCAGCGATCCGTCACCGCTCGCATCGCCCCGAATGAAGGAACGCGGCGTCCTTCGCAGCGCGTAGACGTGGCAGGCGTATGGAGCGAACGCCTCTCGCGCATTCCCGACTCGATTTCGACACGCCGCGGTGCATGCGCTCCCCCCCTTCTCCTTTGACGGGCTCGTCGATCACGTAGTAGCCGAGCAACGCCTCGTGTCCGCCGAACTCCTCGACCGTCTGCCGATGATAGGACTCGAACGTGTCCACGTTCTCCGACTCGGTCACGCCGTCGGTGTCGAACGCGATGAGAACACGGAATCCCTGACGAACCGCGTGATCGAGAAGAACGCGAAGATCGGCGCAGGGATCTCCCGCTTGCCCCTCACGACAGCCACCCGGAGTCGGGTTGACCACGACGAAACAGCCCGTTGAAGAAGTCGATTCGGCGTCCAAGCGGCCGATTCGCCCGAGCTC
>CAYZGY010000696.1:0-4696 GCA_964478085.1 uncultured Planctomycetia bacterium | reverse complement strand
CAGGCTCGCGAGGGAGACCGTCTGGTGCATCAAGCGACCGACTCGACCCGCCTCGTGCTCACCGAGCTCAGACTCCACGCCACGGTCGAAGCGTCGCAGGCGGCTCTGGACCCGCTCGGGGACTCGAATGAGCCGGGCATGCTGCGAGAAGAAACCGCGGACGGCGCGCTGAATCCAGTGCACGGCGTACGTCGAGAACCTCACGCCGACCGACGCGTCGAATCTCAAACACGCCTGTTGGAGGCCGATAAAACCTTCCTGGAAGAGATCGGCACGCGCGAAACCGGTCGGTCGGATGCGAAGGACTTCCCGCAAGACGAGCCGGACATTCGGCCGCGCGAGCGCATCTCGGTACCTCTCCGCACGCTCGAGCGCGGAGGAGAGAGCGATCTCCAGAAGCTCCGACGGAACCCACGAGAGGAGCGGCGTTCGCGGACGAGCGTTTCGTCGAACGACCAGACGAGCCCACGCGATGAGCATCTCCGGAGGTACGGCGTGACTCTCGAGAAGGGCCGAGCCACGGAGGAGACTGCTCGCGTCGGGCGAGCGGCCCTCGCGAACGTCCTTCTCCGCTTCGACCCAGATCGAACGCAGTTCGGCCAGATCACGACGAGCCTGGTCACGGGTACCCGTCGTCGGTCCCGCCGTCGTCTCACCGACGGCCAGCGAGTCGAGACGCTCGAGATGGAGCGCCACTCCATGAGGATGGCGGAACAAGAGCTTCGAGATGCCTCGAAGGGTCGACGATAGTCGCCTGGCCAGCCAGAGCTCCTCGTCCGCAGCGAGGGGATCGGTCAGGGGGAATTCGACGTCGTCCAAGGCAGCGGAGGAGGAAATCTCGGAGATCGAGCTATCGAGAAGTGAATCGGTCATGGTTTGCGCCCAATAAAAACGTTCAAATCGTTCATTTAACCCTAAGAATCTGTCACTCCTTCTGACGAGTCAAGCTGTAAAGAACGTTTTTTTGAGTTCTTCCCGGCATTCCTGGCACAAAGTATTAATATCAAAGAAGATGAGTGCTTCACGGCATCTCGCCCCCAGGAGTCCCCCCTAAGAATCTGATTGAATCAAACGATTTTCATGATCAACCAACTGCCCCCCAAGCAAGTCGCCCGCGCGCTCGGCGTCAGCGAGGCATCCGTCAAACGCTGGTGCGACAAGGGTGTCTTCGAGACGGCCAGGACGGTCGGCGGACACCGACGCGTCTCGACGAGCAGCGTGCTCGCGTACCTACGGGCCGAGCGCAAATCGCCCGCCCTCCCTCAGGTCCTCGGCCTCCCCGAACTCCCGACCCGGCGGGACTCCGGGCTCGAGTCGGCTGCGCCCAAGCTGCAGTCCGCACTGGAATCCGCGGACGAGGAAAGCTTCCGGGCGACCGTCTTCGGGCTCTTCCTCGCGGGCGTGCCGCTCCCGAACCTCCTCGACGACGGAGTCGCACCGGCTTACGAGGAGATCGGTCGTGGATGGGAGGAGGGTCGCGTCGAGGTGTACCAGGAGCGACGCACATGCGAGATCGGCAAGAGAATACTACAAGAGCTTCGTAGCGCGCTTCCCCCGCCACACCGGGACGGGCCCTCGGCCTTCGGCGGAACCCTGTCGAGCGACCCCTACACCCTCGCCTCGACGATGGCCGAGCTGACCCTGCGGGAGCTCGGCTGGAGCGCCGACTCGTTCGGACCGAATCTCCCGGGTGACTCGTTCTCCTCGGCGATCGAACGTGAGCGCCCGCGACTCGTGTGGATCTGCGTGTCGCACGTCGAGTCGGAGACCGCGTTCGTCGAGTCTTGCGGACAGATCTTCGAGACGGCCGAGCGAAACGGCGTCGCCGTCGTCGTCGGCGGCCCGGCCCTCTCATCCCCGCTGACGAGCCAGATCCGCTTCTCGGCGTGCTGCGGATCGATGAGGCAGCTCTCCGACTTCGCCCGGGCTCTCTACGCAAGACCCCCGGCTGGCCCACAAAATCGGTCAGTTCATTCCTCAGGCTGTCGCGACCGGGAGCCATGATCCGCGCGTCGGAGGGTCGCGTCCAGATCGGACGCACCCTCACCAGCCAAGACCCTCGAACGAGGAAGGAGCGAATTCCATGTCTCATGTCCGTCGCCTCGCCATCGCGAGCCTCATCTGCCTTTTCAGCCTCTTCAGCAGCCCGGGCGCCTCGGCACAGTCCGGTGTCGTCTCGGTCGTTCACGGAATCCCTGAAGTCACGGTCGATGTCCGGGTGGACGGAGCCCGGGCGCTCGAGGACGCGATTCTCGCTCGAGGACGCGATTCTGACAGGATCGGCGAGCGTCACGGACGGCGCGAACGCGTCGATCGTCGCGCAACTCGACGGGGACGGCGCCCCGACGATCTCGGTCTTAGCGAACGACACGAGCGAGACGTCTCGTACGGAGACGATCTCGGAGTCGACCTCTTCCAGACGACCTATCGCCTTTCGCTCCAAGCGGCCGGCACGCGTACGACCGTCTTCGGTCCGGCGGACGTCCCGGTCGAGCGTGGCGTCGGAACGATCGTCTACGCGATCGGATCCCTCGCGGACGACAGCTTCGACTTCCTCGTGCAGACCCTCCCCCTCTCGCGGAACTGACCCTATCCGCGAACGCGCCCCCGAAGGGTGACGAACCTATCCCTCGTCGCCCACTCCAAGGCCCCCGTACTGGCTCCCTCCGGAGCCTTGCGGGGGCCGTTTCTATGCTGGGCTCGTCGAATCTAAGAGGCAGCCGCTGTCGATCGCGCAGCCGAGACTCCGCTCGGACGTGTCGATGCCGCACTCCGGGTACGGCGCGGGCGGATTCGGCACCCCGAGGAAAAGAACGCCGAGCGTGTACACCGAGTCGCTGATGTTGAGCGTTCGATCCCCGTTGGCGTCGGCTGCGTCGGCGCAATCGGAGAGACGACCACCGGCGAAGAGCGAGCCGAGCGTGAAGACCGCGTCCGCGAGTTTGAGGAGTCGGTCCTGGTTCGAGTCGCTTCGAATGAAGAACGGTCCCTCGGAACCGATCACGCGAATCGACAAGGCGTGAGGCTCGGGACGAAACGTCCTGCGCTCCCAGGTCGACAGCTCGAGAGCGACCGGCTCGCCCGATCCGCGAACACCGTCGACGGGTCGCAGGTGGATCGTCTCCTACGTGCCGACCGCGGGCACGCGAACGCGCAGGGCGCCTTGCAACACCAAGCTCGTGTCGACAGGGTCGAGCCCGATCGGCATGACGAGGCTCGTCAGCGTCGCGGCCATCGCCTCGCCTCCGTCGATCTCCTCCGTCCAGGCGTAGCCGGTACTGCGAATGCCGGAGGGATCGAGACGCCTCTCCGCGGCGCGCGTGCCGTCGGTCCTCACGTGGGGAATCTCGACCTCGACGGTATCGGACTCCGCGCGAAGGCTGAACGACCAGGCCCAGACGGAATCCCCGGCGTTCGTCTCGTCGTCGGGGTCCCCACGAAGGTAGACGAAGAACGGCGTGTCGACGAGATCACGGGGACGCCCCGCGATCACGAGAGGGTCGTCTCCGCACTCGGGGAACGGTGCCGCGATCTCGAACCCGTCCTCGAAAAGAAAGCGGATGATCATGATCGCGTCGGAGATGTCGAGTACTGCCGGTGTCGTTGACGTCACCGGCGTTTTGACACTCCGGGCCGCGGCCACCGAGCTCGAGAAAGCCGAGAATCCAGAGCGAGTCGGTGATGCTGACGCGGCCGTCGTTGTTCGTGTCGCCGCGGATAACAGTCCGTCATCTTGGGCTTGCGCATGGACTTTCGCGACGGGCACGCCGATCACGAGCGAGCAGAGAACGACGACGAGCGAAACGCGGGAGAGTCGAGAACCCATGAGATGCGTCTCCGAGAGCGCCGGCTTCACCAGTGCGCCCCGCACCGGGCGACCCTTCGGCCACCTTCATTGACGTAATCCCGCAATACCGACGCAACACGAAGAATACTGCGCGGCTACTTCTTCTTTCGCTCGACGAGAAACTCGACGAGATCGAGCAATTCCTGCGCCTTCATCCCCTTCTCGAGGTCTTCGGGCATGAACGAAACCTCCTGCGGCAGCCTGAGAAGCACGTCGCCCGCGGGAATCACGGTTTCTTTTCCGCCCGGCTGGAGAATCGTCAAGGACCTCATGTCCTCCTTCGAGATGAAGCCCGAAACGAACGCGCCGGCCTTCGTCTGGACGAGCACGCCCCGGTACTTGTCCTCGATCACCGCGTTGGGCTCGAAGAGCGACTCGTAAATCTTGTCGCGTTGAAGACGAGAGCCGACCTCCGAAAGATCGGGACCGAACAGCGTCCCCTTGCCCTCGACCGCGTGACAGGTCGTGCAGCGCTTCTCGAACACGGCGCGTCCGCGCGAGGCCTGGCCACGGCGCTTCAAAAGCTCGGCGAGAGGCGGAAGCTCCTCGACCTCGGGCGCGTCCCCGGTGTCCGTCGGCTCGGAAGCGACGAGGAGCTGAAGGTCGTGGATCGACCAGAACTTTCCGGGACGATGCCCCGTCTGGGTGAGCTTGACGAACTTCGTCTCCGTCGGCTCGAAGAGGATGCGCGTGACCGCACCTTGCCCGGGCCCCTTCGCGATCGGATGGCCCCAGTCCTTGCCGTTCTCGGAGACGCGCACTTCCCAGCTCACGGGCCAGTCGAGTCCCGACTTCGTGCAGTCGAGAACGGCGGAGTAGATGCGCTCGGGCGTCGGCAGCTCGATCGAG
>CAYZGY010000695.1:0-4702 GCA_964478085.1 uncultured Planctomycetia bacterium | reverse complement strand
ACCCTGTCGAGTATCGCGAAGTACGGTCAGTCCCTGTGGTGCATATCGCTGATCATCGTCGGTGCCTCGTCGATCATGGGTGCCGTCAACTACGTCACGACGATCGTCAAGATGCGCGCGCCCGGAATGACCTTCGGTCGCATGTCGCTCACCGTCTGGTCGATCTTCATCACGGCGATCCTCGTCCTCTTCGGTACGCCCGTCCTCACCTCGGCGCTGATCATGCTCCTTCTCGATCGCCACGCAGGGACGGCGTTCTTCTCGAGTGACGGTCAGCCGCTCCTCTACCAGCACCTCTTCTGGTTCTACTCTCACCCGGCCGTGTACATCATGATCCTGCCGGGAATGGGTATGGCGTCGGACATCATCTCGACGTTCGCTCGCAAGCCGATCTTCGGTTACAAGGCCATGGCCTACGCGCTGGCCGCGATCGCCGGACTCGGTTTCATCGTCTGGGGTCACCACATGTTCCAGAGTGGCATGAACCCGACGCTCGGAACCTACTTCATGATCGCGACGATGTTCATCGCGCTCCCGTCCGCCGTGAAGAGCTTCAACTGGCTCGGGACCTTGTGGGGGGGGAATATCCATTTCACGACACCGATGTTACACGCGTTAGCCTTCGTGGCGATGTTCGTCATCGGAGGTCTGAGCGGTATCTTCATGGCGGCGACACCCGTCGACATCCACATCCACGATACGTACTTCATCGTGGCGCACATCCACTACGTCGTCTTCGGAGGGACGCTCTTCGCGGTCTTCGGAGGCATCGCGTACTGGTTCCCGAAGATGTTCGGGCGCAAGATGAACGAGTCGATGGGTAAGGCGCACTTCATCCTGACGTTCATCGCCTTCAACTGCACCTTCTTCCCGATGCACATCGTCGGAGCCTCGGGTCTTCCCCGTCGTTACGCGGCTTACGTCGGTGACGGCGCGACGACGACCTGGGCGCACATGCAGGACTGGCAGGTCTTCATGTCGATCTCGGCCGTCGTGCTGATGCTCGCGCAGGCGATCCTGATCATCAACATCATCTACAGCGCGAAGAAGGGCGAGAAGGCCGAGGGCAACGTCTGGAAGGCGAACACGCTCGAGTTCACCGACACGCCGAACCCGCCGCCGCACGGCAACTTCTGGCCGGAGCTTCCCGTCGTCTACCGCGGGCCCTACGAGTACAACTCGCCGCTCGTCGAGGAGGACTACCTCCCGCAGACGCGCAAGCTCGAGGGTGACAAGCATCCCGAGGAAGAGGGTGCCACGGGTGGCGAGACGGCCGGCGACGGTAGTCCGGCCCCTGCTCACTAACCAGCGGTCAGGCGACGCGCGACCCGAAGCATGAGAGTCCATGAGTTCCGTGACGCTCGAAAGTCCAGTCGAGGATCCTCGATCTTCTGAGAATGGTGGCTCGCCACCTCTCCCGCAAGACGCTTTCGCTGGCTGTCCTCGAGCGATCCACCGCATGGCTCTCGCAGCGGGCGGGCTGCTGTTCTGCGGAATCGTCCTCGGCGGAGTCGTGACGAGCACGGAGAGCGGGCTCGTCGACAAGCAAGGGTTCGGTTTCAGCGGAGGTGTGCTGCCGAACATCGGCGAGATGCTCGAGAATCCCGGACTGCTGGTCGAGCATGGTCACCGCATGATCATGTGGTCTGTCGGCTTCCTGACGCTCGCCATCGCAGCGCTCGCTTTCGGTCGTAAGGACCTGGCGCCTGCGACTCGCCGTCTTGCGATCGCGCTGCCGTTTCTGATGCTTCCTCCCGCGACGCTCGGAATCTTGACGGTCAACTACGAGCTTCACCCTGCGTTCTCGATCGTGCACGTGACGGTCGCGATGCTGACGATCTCGGCGATTGTCACGGTGGCCGTCGTCACGGGGCCGCGCTGGCTCGGCGAGACGGCACGTCTGACGAAGGAACGAGTCGCCGGGTTCTCGGGCATGGCCCTGACGGCGACACTCTTCATCTACTTCCAGATCATCCTCGGTGCGGTCCCGCGTCACGCCACGGCCGAACAAGGCGGGAGCGCGATGGTGATGATCGGGAACATCGTCCACATCATTTGGGCCTTCGCGGTCGTGACGATCGCGGTGATGCTCGTCGGGCGGGTCATCGGGAAGCACAGTAAGATCGAGCGTCTCCTGCGACCGAGTGCGGGACTCTTCTTCCTCTTGATCGTTCAGGTGGTTCTCGGTTTCGCGACTTTCGTCTCGCAGCCCAAGGAGCCGGCGGCTGTCGTCGCCGAGCACGAAGGGCTCGTCGCGAGCGGGGGACACGAGACACTCGCCAGCTTCCACCAAGGAATCGGCGTTCTCATCCTGCTGACCTCGTTGCTGTTGACGCTGCGGATCTACCGCATCTGTCACCTGAGCCGCGCCGAATCCGGCGCCGGAGAAGCGGAGGCGCCGGCATGAGCGCGTGGAAGCCTCCCAAAGCCGCGGCCGTCCAGGCCGGGCAGGTCGAAGAGGGCCGAGCTGATTCTGTGAGTGAGTCGATCCGAATCGATGCCAACGGCGTCGGAGCGACGGGCGTGGCGTCCATGGCGGCGGGGCGAAGCTGGAGCGAGCTGTTCGCCGACGTCTCGCAGCTCATCAAGCTCAAGGTCAATGTGCTCGTCCTGATCACGACCTTCGTCGGCTTCCGCCTTGCCGAGGCGAGCGCGCAGCTCGGCGCGGTCGGCTTCTTGCCGGCAACGAGCTGGACGGTGCTCCTTCACGCCCTCATCGGAACGACGCTCCTCGGATGTGGCGCGAGCACGCTCAACCAGTACTTCGAGCGTTTACTCGATTCGCGGATGGAACGCACGCGCTTGCGCCCTCTTCCTGCGGGGCGCCTAAGTCCCGACTTCGCGCGAACGCTCGGTGTTCTCCTGACGGTCGTCGGAGTCGTGTACCTCGCCTTCCTCGTCAATCCCGTCTGTGCTGCTGTCGGCGCGTCGACGTCGCTGATCTACATATTCGTCTACACACCACTCAAGCGCCTCTCGACGTGGTCGCTCGTCGTGGGTGCCGTTCCGGGCGCGCTGCCGCCGATCATCGGTTGGACGGCCGTATCGGGGAGCATCGAGGGCGCGGCTTGGGCGCTTTTCACGATTCAGTTCCTCTGGCAGATTCCGCATTTTCTCGCGATCGCGTGGATCTATCGTGAAGACTACGCTCGCGCGAAATACCGTCTCCTGACGGTCGTCGATACCGACGGCTTTACGACGGCGATTCAGACCGTCGCCTGGAGCGCGGCGATGCTTCCGGCGAGCTTGACGATTCCCGTGCTCTTCCGACTCGGCGGCCCGCTCTATTTCTTCGGCGCGCTCGCTCTCGGAATCATCTTCCTCGCCAGTGCGATCTATTTCGCCGTCAAGAGGACGAACCGGTCGGCGCGCGTGCTTCTCTACGTCTCGCTCGTGTATCTGCCGATGCTGTTCATTCTTCTCGCCGCGAGCGTTTGATCAGCGCTTCTCTGTCACAGAGTTCGCTCCATCGTCTCTGGCTCGCGCCGAACTCGTGATTCTCGTATGTTCGCTGTGTCGAAACGCCCACCCTTGCGATCCCACGATCCCGCTACGTCGCGATTCGCGATTTGGCTCTTCGTGATCGCGGAGATCATGTTCTTCGCCGCCATCGTCGCGGCGTACGTCGTGCTGCGTTTCAGCGCTCGCGAATGGAAACCGGAGAGTTTCCCCGATCTCGCGTTCGGCGTGCCGCTCGCGAACACGGTCGTGCTGACCGTCAGCGGGCTCTTCGTGTTCCTCGGCTCGCGTGCGATTCGCCGCGAGGATCCGGGAGGGCTCATCGCGTGGTTTCTGCTGACGTGGGTCTCCGGTGCGGCTTTCGTCGCGGGGCAGATCTACGAAGGGAAGCGACTCTTGGCGCAGGAGCTCCCCATCTCGAGCGGCACGTTCGGCAATCTGTTCTACGCGATGGTCGGTCTCCACGCGCTTCACGTGGCTGGTGGCGTGCTCCTTCTGTCGTACGTGCTCTTTCAGGCGATCCGTGGAAAGTACCACCAGTACAAGCGGGCGGCGGTCGATCTGACGGTCTGCTACTGGGGGCTCGTCATCGTCGTCTGGATCTTCTTCTTCCTGATTCTCTACGTCTTCTGAGACGCGCGTTCCGATGTCGGCTGACGAACCAGGCATGCTCGAAAGCAGCGAGGCGCCCGCGACCCCGTCGGGTCCTTTGCCGACGCGTGAATCCGGGATTCTGCTCTGGGTTCTTCTCGGTGTCGTGGTCGCCGCTTCGCTCGTCGCGGCGTTCGTCTGGAAGCCGCCGCGCCAGCTCGATGTGTTTCGTCGACTGCCGGCCTTTCGTTTCACGGATCAGACCGGGGTCGAGTACGGCAGCGACGAGCTCGTCGGCAAGATCTGGGTGGCTTCGTTCATCTTCACGCGCTGCCGGAACGCCTGCCCCGGCATGAGCGGCGAGCTCGCGAAGCTCCAAGCCGAGATTCGCGACATCCCCGAGCTGCGCGAGCACGTGCGCCTCGTCTCGTTCACGGTCGATCCGCAGTTCGATTCGCCCGAGAAGCTCATCGCGTTCGGAAAGCGCTACAACGCCGACAGCGACCTCTGGAAGTTCCTGACCACCGACGACCGCTCCCTGGTCGTTCAGCTTTGCGAGCTCGGTTTCGGGCTCGCGTCAGGCGTGTCGAAGCCCGGCGAGGAGGGCGAAGCGGCGGCCTTTTGCCTTGTGTCGGGAGATCCCGTGGCCGCA
>CAYZGY010000694.1:0-4718 GCA_964478085.1 uncultured Planctomycetia bacterium | reverse complement strand
CGCTCGGAGAACGAGGCGTACGAGGCCGGAATCGACGTAGACGCGCTCCTCGCTCTGCTCGAGGAGAAGCGGGATGCTCTCGAGGATGTCGAGACCTTTCGCAAGAATCTCGAGTCTTCGGGACGAGGGGACCCAGCGGCTTTCGACGACGAGTTTCGCGAGCTGCTGACGAAGTGGTTCCGGCGAAAGTTCGTCACGGTCGATGATTACTACGCGACGGGGAACGAGGTCGTGGCGACGATCGCCGAAGCGGCCCCGCCAGGTCTTCGTTATCGCGTGCTCGGGCTGCAGAACGTCGAAGGAACAGGCCACGACTTCGTCTACCGCTGGCAGGCTTGGGACGCATGTCATCTCTCGTGCTCGCAAGCACGAAGCAACGATCCTAAAGACCTCGTTTCCGAACGCATCAGCCAAGAGCGTGCGACGATCTAGCTACAAAAGCCCATCAAGCGTCAAAAAGGTGGATGGCTTTTGCGACGCGTTCGATCGATCGAGAAGGCGATCGCGAAGTTCCGCGGCATTCTTCCGTGGAAGGCGTCCAAGCAGGCTACGCCGGTTCCCGTAGAGGTTTTCGACGGTGTTCGACGCTCCGCGAACGTCCGCGACCCGAATTGAAACGAGCCCGTCCCGAGAATCGGCACGAGGTTTGTAAGTATCTGACTCGATTGGCGTTCCTCGTGTGACCATCCTATTCTTCTTCGGAAGAATACGCTGAGGACAGCACGCCATGAAGAAATACGGGTACGTATACGGGACCTTCGTGACGTGGGTGGGATTGCTCCTGGTGAGCTGCGGAGGAGGAGGCGGAAGTAGTGGTGCGCCGTCTCCTCTGACTTCGGATCCCGCGGGTGTAGTCTACGCGGGCACGATCTTCGTCGTCGACGGAAACCCTGTTGTGGGCGCGAGCGTTTCGATCAACGGAATCGAGTCCGACGTGGTCACTGATGAGGACGGGTACTTCCTCATCAGTGACGAGGACCTCGCTGTGCCGGTCGTTGGTCCCGGTATCGCAGCCGCGACGAACCTCCAGATCGGCTCGCGCGAGAAATTTCGTCTCGACCTCGTGCTCGTAATCGATCGATCGGGAAGCACGTGGAAGCCGGCCTTCGACATCGACGGTGATCTCGAGGACGACTCGATTCCCGAGGTAGAGGTCGCCGCGATGCGCTGCTTCGTCAACGGGCTCGATCCTGACACGACGCGCGTTTCGCTGATCTCCTTCGAGGACGAGGTCTTCGAGATCGTCGCTTTCACCAACGATTTCGACGCGATCGACGCCGGACTCGATCAGATTCTCGACGACGGAGGTCCTGCGGAGGAGGGTGGTGAACCGTCGAAACCGCCGGTCCGCTGACGATCTTCGGCTTCGAGGACATCTCCATCTCGTACGGGTGGTCGGATGAATACTACGACGATGTTGTCTGGACGGTCCGCAGCGCGATCATCGGGAACATCGACGGGCTGGATTGCGAAGTCGCTGATTGATCAGAAATCCTTGGGGAATTTGAGGTCCGGGCCGCCGTGGTGATCGAGAGTGTCGTACTTACACTGGTTCTCTCCGCGATTCTTGCGGGGTGGATCCACTCGCTGTCGAAGCGAGTCTCGGATCTCGAGCGGCCCGGGCTTCGAGTGGTCGAACGTTCGTCCAGCAGCTCTTCCGTCGAAGAGGAGCCCGGACGCTTTCGAACGGCGTTCGACTCCGCCGCGGTCGGTATGGCGATTCTCTCGACGCGCGGCGATTGGCTCGAGGCGAACGAAGCATTCTTTCGCGTTCTCGGTCGCCGGTCGGGTGATCTCGGCTCGCTCGACATCTTTGACTTGAGCCATCCCGAAGACGCTTACAAGGGCTGCGGTGATCTTTGCGCGCTCTTCTCGGGCGAGCGCGACACCTGTCAGATCGAGCGTCGCTTCCTGCGAGACGACGGCCGGCTCGTCTGGGTGTCGATAAACGTCTCGGTGGCTCGCGACGAGAACTCGAGCCCGAGCTGCGTGCTGCTTCAGCTCAGCGATATCACCGAGCGGCGGAAGTACCACGACGAGCTCCGGGCCGCGAAGGAAACCGCGGAGGCGGCGAATCGATCGAAGAGCCAGTTCCTCGCGAACATGAGCCACGAGATCCGCACGCCGATCCATGCCGTGATCGGAATGACGGGCCTCGCGATGGCGGCCGACTCTCGACGCGAGCAGGAGAAGTACCTCAAGGTCGTGACGGCGTCGGCAAAGTCGCTCCTCGCGATCGTCAACGACGTGCTCGATTTCTCGAAGATCGAGGCTGGGAAGCTCGATCTGTGCCCGATCGACTTCGGGCTGCGCAGTTGCGTCGAGGACACGCTCACGAGCTTCCTCCACACGGCCGAGTCGAAGGGTGTGGTCCTCTCGTGGAAGGTCGACGCGGATGTGCCGGAGACCGTATTCGGCGATCCGGGTCGCGTGCGTCAGATTCTCGTCAATCTCGTCAATAACTCGCTCCGATTCACCGAGCACCGAGAAGTCGAGGTCAAGGTCGAGACGAAGTCGCAAGAGGGCGACAAGGTCCTTCTTCAGCTCGCGGTGCGGGACACGGGGATCGGAATCTCCAAGGAGAAGCAAGAGTACATCTTCGACGCGTTCCGCCAAGCGGACGGCTCCACGACTCGCCGTTATGGCGGAACAGGCCTCGGTCTGGCGATCTGCCGGCAGTTGTGCGATCTCATGGATGGAGGCATCTGGCTCGAGAGCGAGGAGGGAGTCGGCTCGACGTTCTTCGTCTCACTATCGTTCGAGATTCGATCCGGTCAGCCTGCCGAGTCGAGCGAGAGCTCGGAGCCTGCCGTCGTCGACCCGCAGGCGCTGAGCATCTTGATCGTCGATGAGGACGAGGAGAGCGCGAGCGCACTAAGGGACGAGCTCGTTCGCACCGGAGCGAAGGTCGCGCTGGCGTCCGATCAGGAGTCGGGCGAGGCGCACGTTCAAAAGTCGATCGCGGTCGATGCGCCCTACTCGATCGTCCTCTGCAAGACGTCGAAGGACGGCATCGACGGTTTCACGTTGGCTCGATCGCTGCGCGACTTCCTCGACTTCCGCGGCGAGATCATCCTGCTCTCCGAGCCCGGACAGCGTGGCGACGCCCAGCGATGCCAGGATCTACGCATCGCCGGCTACCTGAGCCTTCCAGTTGAGACGACCGACTTGTTCGAGGCGATCACCGAGAGCATCTCGAAGGGGGCGGGATCGGGAGAGCAGCCGCTCGTCACAAAGCATTCGATCCGCGAGAAGAGACGGAGCCTTCGTGTTCTCGTCGTCGAGGACAACGGTTTCTGCCAGGAACTCGCTTCCTGTCTGATTCAGAAGTGGGGACACGTGGCGGAGCTCGCCTCGAACGGTGTCGAGGCTCTCGAGTGCGTCGCGCAGAAGGACTTCGACGTCATTCTGATGGACATGCAGATGCCGGTGATGGGGGGCATCGAGGCGATCCAGAGGATCCGTGAAGAAGAGGCCCAATCGGGTGATCACCTTCCGATCATCGCGATGACCGCGAACGTGCTGAAGCAGGACGTCGAGGCCTGTCTCCAGGCCGGAGCCGACGAGTTTCTTTCGAAGCCGGTGACGCCGGACGGGCTCCGGAACGCGATCGAGGAGGTGCATCGGTGCTGTCGTGCCTTGCGGATCAAGAAGCCGGACTTGCCGGTCGATCCGAGCTCGATCCTCGCGACGTTCGGCGACTCCTACTCGGAGCTCGCGCCTCGTCTTGCCGAAGTCGTGCTCCGCGAGCAACCGGGTCAGATCCGAGATCTCGAGGAGGCTCTCGAGCGCGGAGACACCGAAGAGGTCCGGCGAATCTCTCACACGATCAAAGGCACGGCAGCCCAGTTCGGCGCGCACACTGCCCGTGATATGGCGTGGAAGGTAGAGTCGATCTCGAGGGACGGCAGCTTGGACGGAGTCGAAGAACTCGTCACGACTCTGAGCGAAGAGCTCGAGCGGTTCCAGGAGTTCCTGCGAACGACCGATTGGAATTTCGACGCAGTGGGGGCCTGCTAAGACCGTGACGGAGAAGACGAAGGCCACGAGCGAGAGCTCTCGAGCCGCCGCGAAGGTCCTCGAGCCGGATGAATCGCACGTTGGGCGTGTTCTCGGCAATCGGTACGAGGTGATCCGGCTGGTCGGCGAGGGAGGCATGGGTAAGGTCTTCCTCGCAGACGATCTGCTCGCGGGCGACAAGCGCGTCGCGGTAAAGCTGGTACACCGAGCGAGCGACACCGCCACGGACGAGGAGCAGCGCAAGAACCTCGAGGAGGAAGAAGCCAAAACGATGGCGATCCTCCTGAACGAGTTCCACTCGATGACGAGCCTCTCGCATCCGAACGTCGCGCAGGCTTTCGATTTCGGGGTCGATCAGGAGACGAACGACGCCTACTTCACGACGGAGTTCGTCGACGGCACCCACATTCTTCGAGTCGCTCGAAAGCTCCAGCTCGACCGCGAGAAGGATCTCGAGATCTTCTTGCACCTCATCGTGCAGCTTTCTCGTGGCTTGGGCTTCGTTCACAGTCGGGGGCTCGTTCACGCGGATATCAAGCCGGAGAACATCCTTGTCAGCGGTTTCCGTCCGGGTCTGACGGACGCCACCGAGGTGCGGGTGAAGCTCATCGACTTCGGCCTGATGAAGCGTGAGAAGGCGTTCGGCGGTAAGAAGATCGTCGGAACGACTTACTACATCGCTCCGGAGACGATTCGCA
>CAYZGY010000693.1:0-4725 GCA_964478085.1 uncultured Planctomycetia bacterium | reverse complement strand
GATCCAGTTTCCGTCGGTCCCGTGACGGTTCTCGAGAAGTACCGCCTGACCCCGAACGTTCGTGATCAGGATGTCGCCGTCACCGTCGTTGTCGTAGTCGCCTTCGACCACCGTCCTACCGACCAGGGCCCGACGAAACCACTTCCCCGCCTTGCTCGAAACTTCCTGAAAGCGTCCGCGTCCGTCGTTCTCGAAGAGTTGGTCCGGCTGCGCGAAAGAGATCTTCTCACCGGGATGCAGCTCCTCGCAGTTGTCGAGGATGTGACCATTGACGACGTAGAGGTCGAGGTCGCCGTCGAGGTCGTAGTCGATGAATCGCGCCCCGAAACCAAGCGGAAGATAACCGGCACGAGCCAGACGACTCTGCACCGTCGCATCGACGAGGAAGCCCTGCTCGTTCTTGTAGAGCGTGTTCGTCTCCCTGCTGAAGTTCGTCACGAAGTAGTCGAGGAATCCATCGCCGTCGATGTCTGCTCGGTCGATGCCCATGCCCGCCTCGGGTGCTCCGTCTCCGCTGAGCGCGAATCCGGTTTCGAGCCCGACCTCCTCGAAGCGAAAGCCCCCCAAGTTGCGCCAAAGCACGTTCGACACGGTATCGTTGGCCACGAAAATGTCGGCATCGCCATCGTTATCGAAGTCGGATGCGACGACTCCGAGTCCCTTCGCGTTCGCCGGGCCGAAGAGCCGGGCAACTCCGCTCTTCTTGCTGACATCCTCGAAGACACCGTCCCCGAGATTCCGGTACAGCGTGTCCGCGACCCCTGCGAAACGATTCGGGTGGCAGTAGGCCGGAACCCGTCGATTCGTCCCGGGAAGCGGCGTCTGACAGGCACCGTCACGTCGAGTGTCGTAGGCCAGATAGTTGGCGACGTAGAGATCGAGCCTGCCGTCGCCGTCGAAGTCGGCCCACGTCGCGCTGGAGCTCCAGATCGGCTTTCCGTCTTTCGCAGTCTGGCCGCCCACCCGCGCTTTTCGAGTGACGTCGCGAAACGTGCCGTCTCTCTGATTGTGATAGAGGATGTTCCTGCCGTAGTTCGTCACGTAGAGATCGGGGTAGCCATCGTTGTCGTAGTCCCCCACCGCCACACCCATGCCGTACCCCCGATCGTCGACTCCGGCTTTCGCGGATACATCCTCGAAACGCGTTCCGCCGACACTTCGGTAGAGCACGTTGCCAGGCCCCGCGGCTCCTCGCGTCGACTCCGGCGATTCGCCGGGACGATCGTGCCCCTGAACCAGATAGAGATCCAGGAACCCGTCGCGGTCGTAGTCCAGCCAGGCCGCTCCTGCGACCATGGTCTCGACAAGCCTTCTCTTGCCGCTCGCCCCGTTGACGTTGACGAATCGAATGCCCCGCGCATCGGTAACGTCGACGAAGAGCTCGTCAGCGAAGAGGCTCGCGCCAGTCCGCGGGCGGCTCGACGCGGAGATCAATATCGCGAGCACGAGAGCACTCAGGAATCCAAGGTCGCTCGGTCTCATCGCTCTTTCAGCTTTCGGAGTGACTCGCGAAGCCGCCCGGCCTCGTCCCTACGAACATCCAGCTCGGTGTACGTCTTCGCGAGAAGCTCGAGGGTCGCGGCGTCGTCGGGCTGCCGCTCGAGGATCCGCCGCAGGACACTCAGCCGAACGAACGTCTCGTCGGGCTGTTGAAGAAGTCTCAACGCACCTCTCAGACTGACGATCGATTCACGGTCCAGCTCCGCCGCCAGGAAGTAAGAATCGAGAGCGAGATCTCGGTCCCGGTTTTCGACGGCGAGACGACCGAGGCGCTCGTATTCGCGAGCCGCGTTCTCAAGCGGAGCCTCGGAGACTCGCTGAGCTTGCTCATCGAGCTGTCGAGCTTTCGACTTCCACTGCTCCTGCATCCGGCGGATCTGCACGACCTGCGGGACGTCGCCCTGCTCTCCGAAGACCAGCAGAAACGCCGCGAAGTTCTTCTCCTCTTGCGGACTCTTGACGATCAACGGTGTCAGTTGACGAGCGGCGAAGGACAGATCTCCCTTGAGACCTCGAAAGATCGCGCCCAGCCGAAGCACGGTCGGGTGCTGAGGACCGACGAGACTCACAAGACGGTTCAAGGCCTTCTCCGCACTGTCGAGCTGTCTCTCGTTCAACGCGACCCATGCCTCGCCGGCGTAGGCGGAACGATCTGCCGGAGAGATCTGTCGCGCCCGCGTGTAGAGGCGCTTCGCGAGCCCGAAATCACCCCGCCCGAGAGCATGATCGGCCGCGCTGATCATGATGGCGGTCGGCTGCACCGGTAGCGCCTGTCCACCGTCGCTCTTCTCGAGCGCATCAAAAGCACGGCTCCAGTGCTCGCCGGCTTGGTCCGCTTCACCCTGCGCTCGGTGCGCGAGCGCTCTCGCGTGATCGAGAGCCGGGTGACCCGCCGACCCGGAAGTTGCCGCTGCATCGAGGAGATCGTGACAATCCCGAAATCGCCTCAGACGCAGGTAGAGGTCTGCGAGTAGGTACGTCAGTTTCGAATTGCCGCGATCTTCCATCAGGATCGATCGCAGCTCACGGATCGCGTGAAGAAACTCGCGACGGTCGCGGGCCAGGATCGCGAGGCGAGCACGGCCGTCCTTGCCGGACTGACGAGGACCGAGGGTCAGCGGATCTTCGACAGGCAGACGGTGACCTCGCCCGACGAGCCACTGATGCTGTTGGCTGGCGACACGAGCCAGTGTGGTCTTGCGAGCGAACGCGAAAGCCTGAGCGGCCTCCGCGAGAACGACCGGATCGAGCGGACGCTCCTCGAGAAGAGCCACGGTGCGGTCGACCGCTTCGCCGCGTCGACCGAGTCGTCGCAACGCCCGGACTCGGACGACCTCGGCCTCCTGTCGGTACGCGGAGTCGCTCTCCGAAACGTCCTCGTGCCGCAAGTACCTCTCGAGGGCTGCGAGACCGCTATTCAGCTCTCCGAGCCCCACCTGGAGAAGCCCTTGGATCAAGATGCCCCGTCGGTTCTCCGGGTCCTTTTCGAGAAAGCGGCCGATGCTGCTCCGGGCTTCGTCGAGACGCATCGTCACTCGCTCGAGATCGGCGAGGTAGAGCAGGACCTCGTGGAAGCTCGGCGTGCTCTCGAGAACCTCTTCGGTGAACTTCGCCGCATCCGACGGACGGTCGGCCATGAAGTACGCTGTGAGGGCACGCTGCGACCAGCGATCTCGGTCCTTCGCTCCCAAGGGCTTCTCGCCGAGCGTCAGCTCTCGGTACGCCGCGGCGGCCTCTATCCAGCGCCCCTCGTGCTCGAGCTTCGACGCCATCGCAGCAGGGTCGTGAGCGTCGCTCGCGGTCGTCAGGACTGGTTCTGAAGAACCGGGCTTCGACGGACTCGGCTCGGGAGAGCTCGAGTCATCTCCCCCGCAGCTCGAAAGAGCGAAGAGGAGAACGAGAGATCCAGTGAGGACGATGAATGACGCAGACAAAGGAAACATCGAGAAGAGCGAAGCTCCCCGTGAGCCGAGAGTGTCACATGATCGCCGATGAGATGCTCGGCTCACGGGGAGATTCGCCCTTCGCTGGATGTCCTGTCTTACCTTCTGCTCCGCAGAACGACTCGCGTCACGGACACGCGCTCGTGTCGTCACAGCCGAGGTCGACGTCGACCGTCTCCGTAGACGTGCCGCATTCCCCGGTCGGCGGCGGGAACGGCTCCCCACCGAGGAACAGACGGTTCAACGTGTAAATCGCGTCCGTGAGCTCGACGACTCCAGCGCCGTCCGCGTTCGCTGCTGCCAAGCAGATGGGAGGATCTGCTCCGAGGAAGAGAAAGCCCAGGCTCTTCACGGCATCGGCGAGCTCGACTCTTCCGTCAGCGTTGGAATCGCCGCGAACGAACGGACCGACGCCCAGATCATCGAACACGAGCTCGTGAGTCGCCACGGCTCCCTCGTCGTTATCGCAGGCGCCGTCGTCCGCTCGCAGCTCGATGACAGCCTCACTCCGCACATCGGACGATGAGGTCACGTTCGCCGTTCCATCGCCGTTGTCGGTAACGCGCGTGGTAAAGCGGTTTCCCTCGAGCAGGACCCATGAGTAGGACACGGTCGTCCCCGGGTCCGCACCGCTGAATACAGCCGTTAGCGTAGCCGGCTCGCCGATAGCGGAGACGTCGGGTCCCTCGATCACCACTCCATCCGACTCCTCGTCGCAGTCGCAATTGAGCGTGAATCTGGCCCTCTGTGGAAAGGCGCTCTCGCACGCGTCGTCATCAGCGCTGACCTCGATGACGGCGTCTCCCGTCGAGTCGCCACACGTAACGTTTGCCGTGCCGTCGCCATTGTCCTCCAGAGTCGCAGGTCCACGCACCACCCGCCAGTCGTAGGTGACAGCCGAGCCTTCGTCGGCGCCCGTGAATTCCGCCACGAGCGTGACCATCTCGCCCGTCAGCGCCCTGTCCGTTCCCGTGATCACGACAGAGTCAGGATCCTCTTCGCAGTCCGAGCACGCATCCTCGAGAACGCGAAACGTGATCTGCCCGAAGACGGACGGCGTTCGCCACGCCCTGGAGCCTGCGTCGGTGAGTGACCAAATGTGTGCGCTGTCATCTCCTCCGCCCTGGGAACCTCCGTGGTCGTCATCCTCACCATGGAAATCGATGCCGATCGAAGCTCCGTCGCTCGGGTCGACCTCCCAGGCCTTGCCGTTGGCTTCGACATTGAGCGCAATCTGCACCTCCGCCTGCCAGCCGATCGGAATGCCGTCGTCGTTCGTGAT
>CAYZGY010000692.1:0-4728 GCA_964478085.1 uncultured Planctomycetia bacterium | reverse complement strand
TACTTCATCTACGAGAACCCGAAGAACAAGAAGCTCTACTGGATCCCTTGGGGAGCCGACGCCTCATTCCGGGTCGCCCCGCCGATCCTCATGATTCCGCGCGGTGCCGAGTCGGTAGCGACAAATGCGCGCCTGCCCTTCACGCTCTTCGCTAACGAAGCGATGCGCGAACGCTATCGCAAGACTCTCGTCAAGATTCTCGAGGATACGTGGAAGGACGAAGAGATCCTCGCCGAGATCGATGGATTGCCGAAGCTCGTCGAGGGCCGGCTTCACCCGTACCAGTCTCACGACTTCGAGGATGCTCTCGCTCGTAACCGACGCTTTATCGAGCGTCGTCGCGAACGCATCGAGGAGGAGCTCGCCGACTGGCCGCCCGACATACCGGGCAAGTCCCACATTCCCGTGTTCACAGAAACGGTCGGGACGGTGAAGGGCACCTTCGATACGAAGTGGTTCGCGAAAGCGCCCACGGACGGCACAAAGGAAGGCAAGGCGACGCTCGAGTTCGTCCTCGACGACAAGACGGTCGACTTCGGCGATATGGGCACGTTCGCAGGTCTCGGACAGGCCCCTCCGGGAAGCCGAATAGGCCCGGGCGAGCTTCCGCCTCCCGCGATCACGGTCGTCGCGAAGCGCGCGAAGGGGAAGAAGATCGTCATCGTCGCGATCGGCATCAGCCGGCTCAAGTTCGGCCCGAGTAGCGAGCCGATCCCCGTTCAGGGCATGGTTCTCGAGCAGGGCGGCTTCTTCGGCGGAAGCTTCCGCTTCGCGAGTGGCACGGCGACCTTCGAAACGCCCGCCGACGTGGCCGATGCCCCCATCGTCGGTCGCTTCGACCTCAACGTCTTCAAGATGAGCCGGCGTTAACGGTTTCCTGCGCCGCTTCCGAGTCCTTCTGAGCGACGCGGAAAGGCTTCACGACGATCAGGAGTCTCGGCAGCAGACTCAACGCCGAGACGAGCGCCATCGCCATCGCGAGCGCCGTCAGCGAGCCGAAGAGGATGCTCGGGATGAACGATGAGAGGCAGAGGATCGAGAAGCCGACCGCGATCGTGATCGTCGTGTAGAACATCGCGTTGCCGATACTGTTGTGGCATCTGCCCATCGTCGCGACGTAGTTTCCGTCGACCGCAAGCTCCTTCTGGAAGCGGTGAATGTAGTGGATCGTGTCGTCGACGGCGATCCCGACGCTGATCGCGACGATCGTGATCGTCATCACATCGAGCGGAATCCCGGCGAGCCCCATGACTCCGAGAACCACGAGCGACGAGAGCAGACTCGGGAAGATCGCGATGAGCGCGATGAGGAGTGATCGGAAGAGAATCAGGAACATCACGAAGAGCGCGAGCACCGTGAACCCGATCGTCTGAATCTGCGATCGGAAGAGGCTCTGCAGCATGTTGTTGTAGAGCACGGTCAGCCCCGAGAGACGGAACTGGTCTTCCTTGAGCCCGAGCTTCGTCGTCAGGTTCTCGTGAATCTGCTGGAGAAGCGCATTGCGGCGTAGCGACTTGTCGGAGTCCCGGATGCGCACGCTCACGCGCGCCTGGTCGTGATCGACCGAGGCGTACGGCGAGACCATCGCCGTCTTGAACTCCTCCGGCATCTTCTGAAAGAGGATCGCGAGAAGGAGGTCGTCCAGCGTCTCGCCCTCGTTGATCTCCTTGCCGAGCTTCGCGAGGGTCGAGAGCGAGAGGACCTTGCCGACGGCGGACTGCGAGTCGAGATAGTCGTGAATCTTCTCGATGCGCTCGAGCTTCGTCGCCGTGAACCAGTATTTCTCCTTGTCTTCGGCGTCGTCCTCTTCGTCAAATTCGTCGAACTCATCAAACTCGCCGAAATCATCCTCGTCTTCCCCACTCTCGCCATCGCCGTCGGGCGCCGTCGGCTCTTCGGGAGTCGGCTCTTCTGGCGGTTTCTCGCCGAACTCGAGAACGACGTCGAGCGGAGTCGTCCCGCCGAGCTCGCGATCGACGAACGCCATGCCCTGGTAGATCTCGGTCGACTTCTTGAAGTATTCGAGGAAGCTGTTCTCGACCTCGAGTCGGGAGGCGCCGATTCCCGTGGCGATGGCCACGAGGATGCTCACGGAGAAAATCGACCGGCCACGCTTCTCGGTCCATCTCGCGAACCTGCTCGTGAGCCACCGCCCGAACTCCTTGGTCTCTTTCGGAGGCAGCTTCTTCAGCAGAACGAGAATCGCGGGAAAGAGCAGGAACGTCATGGCGAGCGAGACGCCGATTCCGAGCGTCATCATTCGACCAAAGGCGACGACGGGAAAGATGTCGCAGAAGACGAGAGACGAGAATCCCGCGATCGTCGTCAAGCTCGCATAGAGGCAAGGGACGAAGGTCTTCCCCACCGTGTCGCTCACGAGCTCTCGCTGCGAGGCATCTGGCTGGATCCCTGCGAGCTCGCGATAACGCACCACGAGGTGAATCGTCAGCGACATCGTGAAGATGAGCTGCAGCGAGATGAAGTTCGACGAGACGACGGTCACTTCCCAGCCGACGAGGCCGACCATGCCCATCATGACGAATCCGGACGTCGCGCAGCTCAGAATCGGGAGCGCGACCCATCGCCAACGGCGGAAGACGACCCACAGCGTCCCGATGAGAAACGCGAGCATGCCGACGCCGAAGACAACGAGGTCGTTCTTGATGAACGAGACGATGTCGTCGACGACCATCGGCACGCCTCCGAAGCGGAGGTCGGCGCGATCGCGATACTTGTCGATGATCGAGCGAATCGTCGCGATGTCCTCAGTTCGCCCGGCGAGCAGCGCGTCCTTGACGACGACGTACTCGGCGTCGAGGAGCGCGAGCTCCCGGCCCTGCTCCGCGGAGAGATTCCCCTTTGCGCGCTCGAGACGCAAATCGGCACGCCGGCGGGCGAGCTCCACGTACTTCGGGTCGTTGCGGAACTTGATCTGAACGGCGGTCGAGCGCAGGTCCTCGCTGATGATCAGCTCACGGAAGACGGGGCTCGTCCGGAACTCCTCGCGGGCAAACGCGAGCAACTCGGCATCCTCTCCGATCTCCTCGAGCGTCTTGAGGTTCTTCTGCAGCTCGGTGAGCGGAACGGGAGGGGTGCGGGCGAGAGGGACGTCGAGGAGCGTCGTGATCGACGAGACCCTCTCGATCTTTCTCAGGTCCGCGCGCATCTCCGTGAGCAAGGCACGCGACTCGGCCGAGAAGAGGTCGCCGCTCTTCGGTGTCACGGTGACGACGAGGAACTCTTCGTCCTTGTAGCGGCGTGCGACCTCTCGTGAGAAGCGCAGGTCGTCGTCGTTCTCGAGGACGAGTGAATCGCTCGACGCATCCAGCCGAAAATCCTGCACCCACCAGGCGGAGAGCCCAATCAGGGCGAGAATTCCCGTGAGAATGAGCTTCGGATGCGCGAGAACGACGCGGTCGTAAGCTTGGAGCAGCCTCAAGCCGGCTATCTATCCTCCGCCGCGCCCTTCTTCTTCTCGGCTTCTTCCTTCTCCTTCTCACGCTTCTCGGCCTCTTCGACCTTCTTCTTCATGCGCTCGAGGAGCTTCTCGACGGTGCCGTCCTTGAGGAACTCACCGTACTGCGCGCCGTACGACTTCACGATGCTCACGCCTTCGATCTCGAAGTCGTAGACGGTCCACTTACCCCTCTTCTTGTAGAGCTTGTAGACGACGGCGATGCGCTCCCCCTTCGAGATGATGAACGTCTCGGCCTGGAACTTGTTCTTCTTCGGAACGGGAGTTCCGTAACCGACCTTTTCATCCGAAAAGAGAACGAGCTTGTCGAAGTAGGACGTCTTGAGCGTCTCGACGAGCAGGTCGGTGAACGTCTTGCGCTGCGCCTTGTCGAGCTTCGGCCAGTGCTTTCGACCGAGGATAAGCTTCGCCATCAGCTCGAAATCGACGACCGGATCGATGATCTTCGTGACGCGCTCACGCTTGGCGCCGCGTGCCAGCGCGTCGTTCTGCAAGACCTCGAGCACGGAATCGACCGTATCACGGATAACCTTGTCGACCGCTTTCGTGTCGGCCTCGACATCGGCGAAGAGTGTCGAGCTCAAGATCACGCCGCAGAGTGTCGTCGCAAGGATGCGTTTCATGGATCACTCCTGAATCTTCTTTTCTCGGCTCTGCTGGTAGGCGTCTCGGAAGAACGTGTACGGATCGAGCGCATCGTTCTTGAGACTGTCGTACTCGCCGACGTGAAGCGACGAGTAGTTGAATCGATCGGACGCGGTGATCGTGACCGATCCCCAGAGGGGGATCAAGTACGGCACCAGGTGTGCCAAGGAGTCGGCGATGAGCCCGACACCGTCACGCAAGTTCGATGGCCCGAGAAGCGGAATCACGATCGGAAAGCCTTCCCCGACGCCCCAGTACGCGAGCGTCTGGCCGAAGTCCTCGGGGCTCGGAGCGGGCAGATCGAACCAGTTGTCCGCAGCGTCGTAGAAGCCGAGAAAACCGACCGTCGTATTGGCTAAAAAACGCCCGAGCTCGATTCCGGCCTTCTCCCCCTTGAGCTGGAGAAGCGAATTGAGGAATCGCGGAGGGGTCTTGTAATTGAGGAACGCTTCGTTGATCGCGACCCGGGCAAACTCGGGCATGACGAAGTTGTATCCCTTCGCTGTCGGCTCCCAGACCCAGGTGTAGATCCAGTCGTTGACGTGATGGACGCCGCGGTTGAACCCGCTGATCGGGTCGAAGATCTCTCCGGCCCCACTCCCGTCAGC
>CAYZGY010000691.1:0-4734 GCA_964478085.1 uncultured Planctomycetia bacterium | reverse complement strand
GCGCCCCCGTCGGGCACGTCTGCACGCACTGGCCGCAGAACGTGCAGGCGGAGTCCTTGAGGAGACCGCCGAACTCGACCGTGATTTGCGTTTCGAAGCCGCGGTTGCGCACGCTGATCGCGTAGTCGCCCTCTTGCTCGGCGCAGACGCGCACGCATCGGTAGCACGAGATGCACTGGTCGTAGTCGCGCAGGATGAACGGGTTGTCGTCGTCCGTGCGACTCTCGCCCGACTGCTTACCCTGGAAGCGACCGGTACGAGCTTCGTATCGATCGACGAGCGTCGAGAGCTCTTGCGACGCGTAGCCGCTCAGCGGGTCGACGTCGATCTGACGATTCTCCGACGCGACCATCTCGAGGAGAGTCTTGCGGTACTTCTCGATCTTCTCCGTGCTCGTCTTGACGACCATGCCCGGCGACGCCTTCGTCGTGCACGAGGCGACGGGGTTGCGCGCGCCTTCGAGATCGACGACGCAGAGACGGCATCCGCCGAAGGCCTCGAGTCGATCGTCGTAACAGAGCGTCGGCACCTCTTTGCGGTGGCGCTCGGCGATTTGATAGAGCGTCTCGCCCGGAGTGAACGAAACCTCGACGCCGTCTAGGGTGATCGTGTTTTGCGCAGAAGAGTCAGTAGTCATCGTCGATTCGCGATTACGTTTCCGATCCTACGTGGCGTGCCACTTGATCCGGGAAGTACTTGAGGAGGCTCTCGGTGACGAGAGGGGCCGCGATGCCGAGACCGCAGGCGCTCGTCGCCATCATGACGCTCCCGATGTCATGGACCTCGCCTTTCCAGCCGTCGAGATTCGTCGGGCCGCAGCTGCCATGATCGGCCGTTCCGTCAGTCTTTGCGTGCCGATACGACAAGGGAAGCACTTGCCGCACGATTCGTGCGCGAAGAAGTGCATCGCGTTGTACGCGACGTCGACCATGTCGCGGCTCTTGTCGAAGACCATCACGCCGCCGGCGCCGAGGAAGGATCCCTTACCGCGCAGGCAGGGTTCATCGAGCGTCGCGTCGAGGTCGTCGCTCGCGAGAAAGCCGCCGGAGAGTCCGGCCATCGTCACCGCTTGAATCTCGTGTTCGCTGGACGGCCCGCCGGCCCAATCGTAGAGCAGCTCGCGCAGAGAGAGGCCGATCGGAATCTCGTAGTTGCCCGGCTTCGCGATGTCGCCCGAAAGGCTGATGACCTTCGTCCCGGCGTGCTCGCCGAGACCGAGCCCTTGGTACCAGTCGGCGCCCTTGCGCAGAATCTGCGGCACGGACGCGAGGGTCTCGACATTGTTGACTGCCGTGGGCAGATCTTCGAAGCCGTGCGTGACGGGGAAGGGCGGACGATTGCGAGGGAAGGGATGCTTGCCCTCGAGGCTGTTGAGGAGCGAACCCTCCTCGCCGCAGATGTACGCGCCGGCACCGCGCCGGACGTAGATGCGAAAGTCGAAGCCCTCCTTCCCGAGGATGTTCTTGCCGAGGAGACCTTGCAGCTCGGCTTCGGCGATCGCTCGTTCGAGGATGCCCATCGTCTCGGGGTATTCGTATCGGAGATAGATGAACCCGCGCGTCGCTCCCGTCGCGTACGCCGCGGCAATCATGCCCTCGAGGACGGCGTGCGGATCGTAATCCATCAGCGCGCGATCCTTGAAGCAGCCCGGCTCGCCTTCGTCGGCGTTGCAGACGATCGACTTCGGATCGCCCGGCGCGTTCGCGACGGCTTCCCACTTGCGTCCCGTCGGGAATCCCGCGCCACCGCGACCGGCGAGGCCGCTGTCGACGACGGTCTTGAGGACGTCCTCGGGAGTCGAATTCTTGACCGCGTTCTCGAGTCCGTCGTAGCCGCCCGTCTTGCGATAGCCGTCGTAGAGCGCTCGACCGGGCTCTCGAATGTGACGGAAGACGCACTCCTCGACGCCGCCGGGATTCACGGGAACCATCGGCGAAGCTTCGGCCGCGAGCGCGTCGGCCTTCTCACCGATGAGGACCTCGTGTCCACGCAAGACGGGGATCGGTGCATCGCAACGACCCGCGCAGGGCATCTCCGTCCCTCCGTCTTTCTCCAGGGCGGCATGCATCTCACGTGCGCCGCGGAGCCGACAGACCGGACCCGTGCAGACGCGCGGTGCACCGAGGCCGTTCGGCGTGCGCGAGAAGTGGTGATAAAACGTCACCGTGCCGTAGAGGTCGGCGAGCGGGATGCGCAATCCCTTCGCGATCGCCTCGAGCGCCTCGTCCGAGAGAAAGCCGTCCCGATCGTGGAAGGCGTGGAGAAGCGGCAAGAGGGGCGCGGGCTCCTTGCGCCAGAACTCGACGAGCTCTTCGTTCGGGGACAGATCCGAGGACTTGGAAGCCATGGGGAGAACGTTCGGTCGGGCGAAAGGAATAGACGCGGAGAAGCGATTCTCGAGAATCGCCCGGAGCGATGCAAGAGTGAATCGCCTTGGTGAGGGGGCGGTCGTCTCGTTCTGGTCGAGGCGAGCCGATCGCGAGTTTGCGGTGTGTCCGGTTCCCGGAGGCGGGTTTGCCGTCAGGGGGCGGCTACCCGCCGCGACACTCGTCGGGAGCGTCGGCCTCCGAGCAGTCGGACGGTCCCTACGAGTGCAGCTTGGAACGGGTGTGCCGGGGACGAATCGACTTTTCCAACGGGCTGCTAAGCAAGGATTTCGCGAACGACGCGGGCGTTTTCGACTCCCGTCAGGCGAACATCGAGCCCCTGATGCTTGACGCTGAATCTCTCGTGGTCGATGCCGAGCTGGTGCAGCACGGTCGCGTTGAAGTCGTTGATGTGAACCGGATCGCGGACGACGTTGTAGCCGAAGTCGTCGGTTTCGCCGTGAACGACACCGCCGCGGATGCCCGCGCCGGCCATCCACATGGTGAAGCATCGCGGGTGGTGGTCGCGTCCGTAGTTCTTTCGTGAGAGGCCGCCTTGGCAGTAGGCCGTTCGGCCAAACTCGCCGCCCCAGATCACGAGCGTCTCATCGAGGAGTCCGCGCTCCTTGAGATCTTGAATGAGAGCGTACGAGGGCTGATCGATGTCGCGACATTGCTTCGGCAGATCGCCGGTCAAGTTGCCGTGCTGATCCCAGCCGCGATGAAAGATCTGAGTGAAACGGACACCGCGCTCGGCGAGTCGTCGCGCGAGGAGGCAGCTGTGCGCGAAGGTGCCGGGCTTGCGCGAGTCGGGGCCGTAGAGCTCGAAGGTCTTCTCGCTTTCGCCCTTCAGGTCGACGAGATCCGGGACAGACTTCTGCATGCGAAAGCCCATCTCGTACTGATCGATGCGCGCTGCGGTCTCGGGATCGCCGACGATTCCGAGCTGACGCTGGTTCATTCGCTTGAGCGAGTCGAGCACCTGGCGACGGATCTGGTCACTGACGCCCTTCGGATTCGAGAGGTAGAGAACGGGATCGCCGCTGTTGCGGAGCAGGACACCGGCGTGCTTCGACGGAAGGAAGCCCGCGCCCCAGAGACGATTGTAGATCGCCTGCGCGTCGCGCTTCGCGCTCCACGTCGCGTTGAGAACGATGAAGGTCGGCAGGTCGCTGTTCTCGGTGCCGAGCCCGTAGCTCAGCCACGCGCCGAGACTCGGGCGACCGGGGATCTGCGAGCCCGTCTGAATGTAGGTGATCGCAGGGTCGTGATTGATCGCCTCGGTGTGGACCGACTTCACGATCGCGAGGTCGTCGACCATCCGCGCCGTGTACGGTAGCAGCTCGCTGATCCACGCACCATCGCCCGTACCGTGTTTCTGAAACTCGTAGATCGACGGGGCGATCGGGAAGCGCTTTTGACGCGAGGTCATCGTCGTCAGGCGTTGACCCATGCGCACCGAGTCGGGCAGGTCCTTGTCGAACCACTTGCCCATCTCGGGCTTGTAATCGTAGAGATCGTGCTGCGAAGGCGCGCCCGACATGAAGAGGTAGATCGCACGCTTCGCCTTCGGAGCGAAATGGGGGAGTTGCGGCAGGCCGCCAAGGGCGCTCGAGTTCGGCGCTGCTGACGTCGAAGTCGTCGCGAGGAGCGAACCGAGTGCGGCGAGACCGAGGCCGCGCACGCCATGTCCGAAGAACTGCCGACGCGTCTCTGTTCGCAGGGCGTGCTCGAGGTGTTGTTCGAGGGCGTTCATCGATCGATCAACCTTTCGTGATCACTTCGTCGAGATTCAGGATGAGGCTCGCGACCATCGTCCACGCGGCTAGCTCGACGGCATCGAGCTTCGGGTCGGGTTTCGTGCTGCCGACTCGGATCGTAGCTTTGGCAGCTTCGGGGTCGGAGGCGAAGAGCGCGCGAGTGCTTCGGTAGGTCGCGAGAAGGTCTTCGAGGTCTTCGGCGGACGGGGGACGAATCGTCACGCGCTCGAAGAGGAAGCTCGCGATCTCCTTCGGTGATGCGAGCCCGCGCTGCACGCCGATCTGCGCGAGCGATCGTGCCGACTCGAAGTACTGTTCCTCGTTGAGGAGAAGCAACGCCTGGAGCGGCGTGTTCGTACGTTCGCGACGAACGGTGCAAGCTTCACGCGAGGGCGCGTCGAAAGTCGTCATCTGCGGCGGAGGCGACGTTCGCTTCCAAAACGTGTAGAGGCTACGACGGAAGATCTTGTCACCGGCGTCCGCCTTGAAGCGTGCCGTGTTGCTCGACGTATAACCGACCGCGTACCAAAGCCCATCCGGCTGCGGCGGCTTGACGCTCGGTCCACCGACACGGTCGACGAGGAGTTCCCCGGCGTAGAGCGCCTGGT
>CAYZGY010000690.1:0-4736 GCA_964478085.1 uncultured Planctomycetia bacterium | reverse complement strand
CTGGCGACACGGCCCCCCGGCGCCGGTGCGCCTGGCGACGAGGCAGCGACTACCCCCCCTCGACTCTACACACGCGATCTACGCGGATTTCGTCAACGACGACTTCGGAGTCACGCGCTACGAGATCTCCTCCGGGCGCGTCCAACACTTCTCGACACCGGGAGTCATCGCTCACGTGCCGACGTCGGCGAACGGCGAGATCGGCTGGCAGGGTCGTCCGCCGCGCAACAACTTCGACGACATCTACATCGTCGCCGAAGCCTCGCGCTTCGAGCCCGTCGTCCTTCCCGAGCTATTCCGTCGCGGCGACTCGAACTCGGACGGCAAGCTCGACGTCTCCGACGCCGTCGGCATCCTCAACACGCTCTTCCTCGGCGACGACGCGATCCGCTGCCTCGACGCGGCCGACGCGAACGATGACTCGAAGGTCGATCTCTCCGACGCCGTGCTGCTCTTGACGTTCCAGTTCCTCGGTGGCGATCCGCCCGAGGACCCGGGACCGGGAACCTGCGGCGTCGACCCGACCGACGACGAGAACGACTGCGCCGACAGTCAGTCCTGCTGAGACTCAGTTTTCCTCGGACGACGCGCCGTAGCCTTGACCGAGGTACTTGTCGCACCAGCGATCCGCAGCTTGGCGAACGCCTTCGTCACGGTGGTTCGCGAGAGGCTCGATCCCTTCGAGGAGCGGCTCGATGACCACGTTCCAGCTCTCGCCGCTCATGTCGATGCAGTTGTCCGCGAGATCCAAAGAGTGGATGAGCAGGTGTGGAACGGCGTCCGTCTTCCAGAGCTCCGTGATCGCCTCTGCAACCAGAGGCGTCGGTCGCTCGATGTAGGCCAAGACTCCCAGCGCTGCCAATCGCCACACATTGTCCGAGTGGCGAATGATCTCGATGAGACGCGGGATCGCCGCATCCCCGAGACGACCGAGGGGCTCCCTCGTTTGCGATGCGTCCCCGGGGTCGTGATTCAGAAGGTGCTCCGCGAGCGCGTCAACGATGCGACGAACCGTCTCGTACGAAGCCTCGTTTTTCGCGGTAAGCGCGATCTCGCTCAGCGCGTCTGCAGAGAGGGCTCTCTCCTCGTTCACGTCGGAGCCGATCTTTTGAAGCAGAAACTCCGTCGACTCCGGACGCAGCGCTACGAAAGTGCGACGGTAGAGGTACGGCTCGGAGCGCGGACGGCGAGTCCAGGACTCGAAAATCGGCTCGAGCGCCGAGACCGCGCGCAGCAGTGCCAATCGTCGTACCGCCTCGTCGACGACTCGGAAGGACTCGTCGTCGAGCTCACGAACGTGTCCCTGAATCTCCTTCTCTCGTCGATTCGCCTCGGCGAGCCGCAGCATCTGGGGCACACCGAGAAACGCGATGACGCACACCGTGCACGCAGCGAGCGTCCAGAGAATCGTCCTTTGCACGCGAGACATTTCCATCGCTCAACACCCGACGACACGATGACAACCGAGAGCGTCCTCGGTCGGATCACGCCCACACTCGTGCGTGGGCGGCGGCGGCCCGTCCCCGCCGTGAAAGAGGAACATGAAGAGGAACGGCGCGTCACTGAGATTGACTCGGCCGTCGTCGTTCGAGTCGGCGGCGTCCGGGCAGATCTCGATACCCGTCTCGCCGAGCTCCCCCGGAAAGAGGGGACGCAGGATGCGAATGCCGTCACTGATGGTACGCGCGCCGTCCGAGTCGAAATCGCCCCGCAAGAACGGATCGCTCCTGACGACGTCGATCTCGAGCGCGTAATCGCCTCCCGTGTCCACGTGCCCCAGAACCTCGAGATCGTAGACACCGGCGACGTCGGCCTCGAAGGAGAGCGTCTGCGCGTGAAAGCTGTCGACGTTCTTCGCGGTTTCCGCCAGAAGACGGCCCGTCTCGTCGCGTAACTCGAGGTCGAACTCGACGTCGGGGTCACGCGACGGATTGTCGAAGGCCGGGACGTAAGCCCGAATGCTCAGTCGATCACTCTCTTCGAGGGTCACTGTGTAGCGATCGACCGGGTCGACACGACCGAGCTCGCCGAGCTCGAACTCATCGACGACCGTACCTCCGAGCGCGCCAAGGGCCCCGTCGTCGACCGAGAGCAGCTGAAACTTCACACCCGCCTCGTCGTCAGAGATACGCATCGCCCCGTTCGTCTCGTTGAATCGAAAGCGACTGCCGAACGTCGGCTTGTCGGCGAGGCCGTACATCGGGCGTCCGCCGATTCCACAGACGAAGTAGATCAGACCGTCACGGTGGATTCGATCGTAGATGTGTTCGTGTCCGGCGAAGACGACGTCGGCTTCCTGCCAGTCGTCATCCCATTCGAACGCGGGCGTTCCGCCTTCCTCCCCGGAGCTGTAGGGCGTGTGATGCAGAACGACGAACTTCCAGCGAGCGTCGGACTCGCCGAGCTGCGTCCGAATCCAGCGTCGCTGCAGATCGGCCGCCTCCTCGAAAAGAAGAGCGCTCTCCGAATCGAGAATGAAGAAGTGAACGTCGTCCTTGCGGAAGTCGTAGAAGCTCGCGAGAGGTCCGTGCGCGCCCGTTCCGACAGGGAGACGATGTTCGCCAGACGGGTCGAAGTGGAAGTAGTCGAGGTACCCGGCGAGGTGTTGCCCGAGCTGCAGATTGCGGCTCGACGACCGAACGTCGTGATTGCCGACCGCCGGAAAGAATCGGGTGGTCGGGCTCGTTTGGAGCGAATAGCGCCCATCACTTCGCGGCGCGACGAAGCTCCCGTAGAACGCGCCGATGTTACGATCCCAGTCGCGATCTCCGACGTCGATGTGACCGTACTCGTTGTCGCCTGCCGAGACGATAAAGTCGATATCCCATCGGTTGACCATCCTCGAGACGAAGAGCTCCCCGTCCCCGCCATCGCCGAAGTCGCCGAAGAGCGCGAACGTCGTCGGTCGCTCGACCTTTCCGATCGTGCCGATCGTGCCGCGAACGAGCTTCGTGCGGGCGATTTCTTGCTGCGCCGTGCTGTCGTTCGGCTCGATCTCGAGGCGAGCGTTACGAGAAACGCCGAGCGTGTATCGTACACCGCCGCCTCCAACGACGACGTAAGAATCTCGATCTCCCGCGTCAGATAGATCACCACGTAGATTCATCACGACGTGCGTGCGATCGTCAACGCGGCAAAGCTCCAGTACACGCGGCAAGGGCGGTGGCCCGAGGACATCGACAGTGTCGAGTTCGAGCCCAAGCCGCCGACCGATCCCTGGGGCCGTCCGTACCACTTCGAGCTGACGGAGGACGGTGCCCGCGCCTGGAGCTACGGTCGCGCTGGTGAGCCGGGCGGCGAGGGATCGAGCTCGAATGAGGTTGCGCGAATTCGTGTTTTCTCCCGAGAGAGCTGGTCTCCATGGCGAAAGAAGACTTAGGATGTCGACGTCAGGAGACGCGTACGTGAACGCACGCTCAGCTGGAAAGAGGACGACGCGACGATGCAAAAACGAGTCTTGGCGCTCGCCGCCTTAGTGATGAGCACTCTTCCCGTGGAGCTGCGCGCAGAGGAGAAGCCGATCCTCTGCCGCGGCAACTACCACTCCGAGGCCGACGCCGTCGCGCAGCTCGCGCGCATGGCGTCGACGTACTCGAATCTCGACGAGTGGAAAGCTCGCGCCGCGAGCGTACGCCGCCAGATTCTCGTCGGCGCGAAGCTCGATCCGCTTCCCGAGCGCACCCCGCTCAACCCGATCGTGCGAAAGAAGCGCGAGTACGATGGCTACTCGGTCGAGAGCGCCGCGTTCGAGGCGCGTCCCGGGTTCTTCGTCTACGGCAATCTCTACCGCCCCCTCGGACGCAAGGGGCCGCGCCCCGGCATTCTCTGCCCGCACGGTCATGCCCGTGGCCCGCGCGGCGGTCGGCTGCGCCCCGATCAGCAGCACCGCGCGGCGACACTCGCTCGCATGGGCGCGGTCGTGTTCTCGTACGACATGCTCGGCTACGGTGATTCGGAGCACCTCGGCTGGAATCATCGCCACCCACAGACGTTGACGCTCCAGACTTGGAGCAGCATCCGCGCGATCGACTTCCTCCAGTCCCTGCCCGAGGTCGACGACCAGAAGATCGGCGTCACGGGCTGCTCGGGAGGAGGGACACAGACCTTCCTGCTCACCGCGGTCGACGACCGTGTCTCCGTCTCGGTCCCCGTCGTCATGGTCTCGGCACACTTCTTCGGCGGCTGTCACTGCGAGAGCGGCATGCCGATCCACAAGACGGCGAAGCTCGAGACGAACAACGCTGAGATCGCTGCGCTCGCCGCGCCGCGGCCGCTGCTCCTCGTCTCGGTCGGTGGCGACTGGACGAAGAACAATCCGAAGGTCGAGCAGCCGTACATTCGGAACGTGTACAAGCTCTTCGGTAAGGAAGCGCTGACGCAGAACGCGCACTTCCCGAACCAGAATCACGGCTATCAGTTTCTCAAGCGCCAGGCGATGTACCCGTTCATGGTGAAGCACCTGGGGCTCGATCGAAACGGCGTCTACGACGGAGGGACGGAGCTCTACGACGAGTCGAAGAACACGATCGAGTCGATCGACACGATGCGCGTCTTCGACAAGGAGTTCCCGGTACCGAAGCACGCGCTCGAGCCCGGATCCAAAGTACAGTTCTGAGGACTGTCGACATCAAGAAGCTCATTTGCCTGTTCGCCGCCCTGAGTCTCTCCACCCTCGGCGCCGCGCAAGACGGTGCAGCCAAGAAGAACGGCAGCGCGAAGAAAGACGCAGCGAAGAA
>CAYZGY010000689.1:0-4740 GCA_964478085.1 uncultured Planctomycetia bacterium | reverse complement strand
CGAGCTAGATCAAGCCCGACACGCGCCCGGGTCGAGGTAATCCCTCGTACGACGCGCTCGAGCCGATCAACTCGAGCTACGAGCTCGAGAATCAGAACTGGTTGACGCAAGGCGCCGATGCCGGCAAGTACGAAGACGACGACATCTGGGCGCTCCGCGTCCTCGCGATGGAGCCTACGTCTCACCGGAGCTACGGCCCGAATCTGACAGCCGATTACCAGACGCGCCCGTTCATCAATCACGCTAGCGAGCGCCTTCGCATCCTGGGCGAGATTCCCGTGCGCAAGAACGACACGAGCAGTCGACCGATCCTCGACCCCGAGGGAAACCCGGATACGAGCTTTCTCCTCAAGATTCCGGCAGACACGCCGTTCACGTTTCAGACCATCGACCGTGACGGGATGGTGCTCAACATGTCGCAGACGTGGCACCAGTTGCGCCCCGGCGAGAAGCGGACGGACTGCGGCGGCTGTCACTCGCACTCGCAGTTGCCTTTGAGGTTCGAAGATACCTTCGCGTCGAGCCCCGACTACGAGGTTCAAAACCTCTCGCACGTCACGCCTCTTCTCACTCGCGGCCCGAACGGCCGCGCGACGGTCGAGACGCGTCCGACGCGCGTCGTCGACGTCGAGTACTACCGCGACATCAAGCCTCTCCTCGAGCGCTCGTGCGTCCCCTGCCACTCGCTCAACGGACGGCAGGAAGCCGGGCTTGTCCTCGATGACACGCAGATCGTCCGACGCGTCGAGAACACCTACAACCGACTCGCGCGAGACCATCTGGCTCACTACGGCCCACCGTCGATGCACCGAACGGGAACGTGGCGCGCAACCAATTCGTCACGCTACGTTCGGAAGTTTCAATCTCGTCGAAGCCTCTTGATCTGGAAGATCTACGGTCGCCGACTCGACGGGTGGACGAACGAAGACCACCCGACCGAGACCATCCCCGGTGACCGATCGACCTTCCCCGAGGGAGCCGACATTACCGAGGCCGACCTCGACTACGTCGGCACGCCAATGCCGCCGCCCGGGTCGAACGTCCCCCCGCTCTCGAACGACGAGAAGCAGCTCTTCGTTCGCTGGGTCGACCTCGGATGCCCGATCGACGTGGCGCCCGAGTACGGTTGGCATATCGACGATCTTCGACCGACTTTGACTCTCTCCTCACCGCGGAGCTTACACACTCACGACGCGCTTCGAGAAATTCGCTTCGGAGCGTTCGATGCAAACTCGGGATTGGACCGGACTCGCATCAGCGTTCGCGCGGACTTCGTAGTGAACGAACAAGCTCCGGGAGAAGAGCTCGCCTCCCTGTTCTCAGAGGTCGGTGATCATGTCTGGTCGATGCGGGTGTACCCCCCGATCACGGAGCTGGACAGCGGTACCATCACGATTCGGGTTTACGACCGCCAGGGCAACGTCACTTCCGTCGAACGAATGTTCCTCGTCGGTCAGTGAACGTCAGAGCACCTGGACCCGAAGATCGCTCATCTCGAGCCGTAAACCTCGAAAAAGGCTCACGCCGAACCCGTCCGATCATCATCCCACCGTCACGTCGCGGCGACCCGCCGCGTCACTCGATCAACGTGATGATCCGGAGGAACCGGCTCCTCACTCCGCTCGAGTTGAGTATCGGACTCGCTCCCCGATGTCGCACGTCGGTCGCACGTCGGTCGCACGTCGGTCGCACGTCGGTCGCACGTCGGTCGCTCGTCCACGACACGTCTTCCAACAAATTCGAGGGGTCACGACGGACGCGAAGCGGCCGTCCTCGTCCCTCGAATCTCGCGGCGGGTCGCCGCGACGTGGCGTCATCTCGGTCCAGGGCAACGATCGAAGAAAGTCATCACCCTTGAGCCATCGATCCGAAACGATCGACGCCCACCTCAAACCTGCTCGAGAGGAGCCTGAGACTGAGTCGAAGACGAAGTCGAAGACGAAGACGAAGTCGAAGTCGAAGTCGAAGACGAAGACGAAGACTCGAGAAACCCGTCGTAGTACGCGCGCCGCTGCAGCCGCAACAACTCCTCATTCACCTTCTTGACGCGGCCGAGCTGATCGGCGATCAACGCGAGCACACCGACCATCATTCCGATGACGAGGCTCGCCGATCCGGTCGTCAGCAGCGACTTCCAAGGCGACGTGACGCCGTTGACGAACCACCATCCGCTGACGAACCCGACCTGCACCAGGCCGAGCAGCACGAAAATCAGTCCGAGCCCGCCGAAGAACTTCAGCGGGCGGATATCGCGCATCGCACGCGCGATGATCGGAAAGGTCTGGAACGCGTAATTCCACAGATTCGACGCCACGCGGCTCTTGCCGAATTCGCGAACTCCTCGAACCTTGAGCGGCGCCTCCGTCATGCGGACATTCTTGCCCGCGAGGTCGATGAAGGACTCTTGCGTGTACGTGAATCTCCCGAAGAGATTGATGCGAAGCGCCGTGTCGCGCGAGTACGCGCGGAAGCCGCAGGAGACGTCGGTGAACTCGCCGCCCCAGATCACCCAGTTGACCAGGTGGCACATCATGCGGTTCCCCCACTTCTTCACCCACGGCATCGTCGGGACGTAGTCGGGGTTGCCGAAGCGAGTGCACGTCACGAAGCCGAAACCGTCATCGAGGATCGGTCGGACGAGTTCCGGGATGTCTTCCGGCCTGAACTGACCCTCTCTGTCCATGTTGACGATCACGTCGGCGCCGTGCTTGAGCGCTGCGTCGATGCCCGAAGCGAACGCGACGCCGACGCCATACGGCTGCGGGTGACTGATGACGATCACGCTCGCGTCCGCTTCGCGCGCCGTAGCGACGGTCGTGTCCGTCGAGCCGTCGTTGACGAGCACGACCTGCACGTGGTCGATTCCCGGAATCTCGCGCGGGATGCGGCAAATCACATCACCGACGGTCTTTTCCTCGTTGAGCGCGGGCATGACCACGCACAAGGTTCGACCACGGACTCGTGCACTCTCTTCTCTTCGCTCTTGCATCACGTGTCCCGTTACTTATCGGACCGGATCGGCACACGAATCACGCGACCGCCGAGCCCAGGGAAGTGGATCTCGATGTGATCGGCATTTGGCTCGCCCGCCTCCAGGTACTCGTAGACGGAGATGTTCTCCGCCGGCCAAGCGATGCCGGATCGCTCGATCGGGAAGGTCGCGCAGTGCCGAAAACGATCGTCTTCGCTGACGAGCTCTCGGAGCATCGCGCCTTCCTCGGTGTCGGTCGGATCCGGGTTCTCGATGATGATGTAGCGAATACCGTACGCGCCGAGCTTGGCGACGATGTCCTCTTCCGACTCGACGTGAGACTGGAAGCCGAACCGCTTGAACGACGCGAACGCGTAGAGGATCTTGCTCCCGCGCAAGACGAGTCGCTCGCTCTCGTCGTGCTGGCGCGCGAGGAAGACGAAATCGCCGTCCCAATGCCCGTCGAAGAGCACCGAGGAGCCTCCCTCGAGCCCGGCTACGTAATACGCGGACGATTTGTACCCCTCGACCGTCGGAGGTCGCCACGTCGCCGCGTGAATCGCGATCGGCGTGAAAACGAGCAGAACGACCGCAGCACGCAAAGCCGGATGGCGCAGCACCCGACAGAGCTCGACGATTCCGAACGCCGCGATGACGGCGAGCGGTGGAACGAGGAAGAACGCGTAGCGATCTCCTCGCGAATTGAGCAGGCAGAACATCATCGCGTAAAAGCCGAGAATCCACGCGACGTGCACTCCCATTCCCGGAACACGGAAACGACGCACTGCGAGAAAGACGAGCCCGACGCAGAGGGCCGAGAACATGGGAATGCCCAGCACGGTAGGAAGCGTCTGGAAGTAGTAGAGATAGTGCTCGAGCTGGATGCCCTCGGCTTGCGAACCGACGGTCACCGTCTTCGCGAGGTACGTCGCGTTCTTCGCGGAGAACGCCGCGTAGGCACCGACGACGCCACCGACGACGGCCGCCGAAATCAGGATTTCTCGCCGGAAGCACACGCGCCAACCCATGCGCCAGATCAGGAATCCCGCGTGCGCGGCGATGATGAATACCGCGGTCTGCTTCGACATCACGGAGCAGATCAACGCCAGTGCCCACCACATCGCTCGCCAGCCGCTCGGCCGCTCTGCGTAGCGCAAGACGAGCCAAGACGAGAGCAGCATCATGCACGTCGTCGGAGCCTCGAGCATGACGCGGTTCGACCAGTCGAGAACGACGGGCGCTGTCGACAGCAAGAGCGCGGAGACGAACGCGACTCCACGCCCGAACGGCTTCTTCACGATCTCGAAGAGAATCCAGACGGACAGCACGGCGAAGAAGACGACCGAGAGCCGCGCGACCTCGACCGAGACGCCGAAGAGGGCGAAGAAGACCGCCTCGACCATCGCGAAGAACGGCGGGTAGTGATACGGAAAGCCCAGACACGGATATCGTGCGTAGTACGCCTCACCGTACGCGACCGGATCGAGGTAGCCCGCATCGCGAATCGTGTCCATGACGAACACGCCGTCCATCGCGTGTCGCGCGGCGTCGGGAAAGCGAAAGCTCCCGACGTGGATGTAGCGCATCGTCGTTGCGACGACGACGAGGAAAAGAAGCACACGGAGAGTCGTCCCCGGGGGCCCCCCCCCCCCCCCCCCGCACACCCCCCCCAACCAAAACGGGGGGGGGGTGTTTGGCCCCGGGGTTTGTTGGCGGCCATCCCCCCCCCCCCTACCAGGGGTGTGCTTCAGATTCCCCCGGGGGAATCC
>CAYZGY010000688.1:0-4744 GCA_964478085.1 uncultured Planctomycetia bacterium | reverse complement strand
TGGAGTCGTTCGTCGAAGTCGCGGCGTCCTGTGAGGACCTCGACTCCTTCGTCGAACAGCGACCGAGTTGAGGGTCTTACTCCTCCGACTCGCCCTCTTCCCCCTCTTCGTCCTCCGGCGTCACCTCGACCAGCTTCTCGATCGCGATCGCGATTGCGCGGTGTGATTTGGCCGGGTCGACTTTGCGTTCGGCTGACGCATAGGTTTCGGCATCGACCGCGATCGTGTGCTTGCCCGGGCCGACTCCGCGAAAGGAGAAGCGGCCGTTCGAGTCGGTCGTCGCGGTTCGGAGAGAGGAGCTGAGCGTTCCTCTGTCCGCGCTTTGCCACGAAAGCTTGACGTTGGCGTCGGTGACGGGGTTCGTTTCGTCGTCGACGATCGTCCCGTGGATCTCGTGCTCGCCGATGTCGACAACGAATCGAAGGTCGGCGACCGCTCCCGGTTCGATCTCGTGACCGCGGACGACGAAGTGAGGTGGCGACTTCGACGTGAGGACGATCTTTCCGGTCGGTGCCTCATCGATCTCGAAGAACCCCGAGGCGTCCGTTCGACTCGTGATGCGTTGGCGCGTCGACTTTTCGCCGTAAAGCTCGAAGGCCCAGCCACTCACCGGCTCGCCGTGCGCGTCGACCACCTCGCCGGTCAGGTACGCTTTCGGAAGCGATTCGAGAACGATTGAGATTTCCTGCCCGTCGTTCTTGATCGCGACGGGTCCACGAGACCAGTCGCGGAACTGACGTCTCGGCCGGACGAGCACACGATAGTCGTCACCTTCAGGAAGGCGGTCGATTCGGAAGGCTCCGCTCGCGTTCGAGATTCCCGATCGTCGGACGTCGAGCTTGGCCGAGTAAATCTCGATGCGTTGACCGATGAGCGGCTTGCCCGATCGTGAGGCGACCGTCCCCGCGATCCACGCTTCGCCGAGCTGGCTCTCGATCTCGAAGTCGCATTCCCACTCGTCGAACTCGAGGTGCTGCTCCGGATGAATCGCGCGGCGTGTCGTGCGGTAGCGATTGGCGCGAACCTGGAGCGTGATCGTCTCGTTCGGACGCACGATGCGCTTGAACGTGAACATGCCGTCCTTGTTCGTCAGGTCTTTCGCGTGCTCGCGACCGCGGCAGCTAACTTCGGCGTAATGAACCGGCTTCCCTTCCTTGTCGGTGATGCGACCGTGAAAGCGAATCTCTCGACCCGTCTCGAGAACGATCTTCGCGTCGAGAGTTCCCGCGGAGATCAGTCGATCGGTCGGCGCGTGCGTCTTCGATCCGAAGAGGCGGAGCTGGTACTCCCCGTGGTCGAGACGGTTGATCGCGAACATGCCCTGGTCGTCGCACGGCGTAATGCGCGTATCTTCACCAAACGGAATCAGATCGCTCTCGACGACCTCGGAGAAGTTGCGTAGCGAGCGTACTTGAACGCCAGGAATCGGCGTTCCGCTCGAGTCGACGACCTGCCCCGCGATGATCTGATCGTAGGGTTGGAGCACGAACGTGACACTGAGCATCTCGCCTTCGTGCGTGACGAGTCGACGCGCCGTGACGAGGTCGGGTCGCGGTGGTGCGTACACGCGGAGCACGTAGGAGTCGGGCGCGATGTCGAAAAACTCTGCACGTCCCTCAGCGTCCGTCGTGCGTTTCTCCGACTTCTGCAGGAACACGAGCTCGGTCTCGGCGCTCGCGACCGGCTTGCTGCGATGATCGAGAAGCGTCAGAGACAGCGCTGAAGCTCCGCGGGGGAGCGTGGGCGTCGCGGGACCTTCGTCGGCATCCGGACCCGTATAGCCGTCGGGGATCGAGATGACTTTCGTCGTCGTCTCACCGTCGTTCGGGTCCTCGACCGGCCCGGGGTCGTCCGTCGAGTGGGAGTTGACCTCCTGACGATTGATCCAGTAGAGGCACAGTGTCGTCAGCGTTCCGAGGAGAGCGCACGCGAGAAAGCCGGCGATGAACGCCGTGTTGATCGGGCGGGGGTTCTCAGATGACATCGTGCTTCTTGAATCGGCGCGCGGTGGCGGGCTCCTTCCACGGATTCCGCATGCCACCAGTCATCGTAACCTCGCCCGAGCTTTCTCGGAACGTTTCTCGAGGGTTCGAGCCGGCGTACTACAGTCGCCGGCCTCGGGTGACCCTCAATTCGCGTTGAGCGTCGATTCGAGCGCGATCGCGTCTCCGACGGTCGCGTACGCCGGGCACTTGCTGGCGTAGCTCGCGAGGGCGCGTTCTGCGGCCTCGTCGGAGCCTTCGGGGATCTCGATTCGGTAGTGCATGCGCATACGCGTCACGCGGAGAACACCGTCGACCATCTCGATGTCGCCTTCGACCGTGGCTTCGAGCTTTTCCGTAGTCGGGATCTTGCGCACTTCCAGTGCGCCGGCAAATGTGCCGAGGAGTCAGCCGCCGACCGCGGCGACGAAGTAGTCGAGCGTCGCTGGTCGCGGCTGATCGATCTCCACGCCGTACTTTTCCTGGTAGTACGAGAGAAGCCCCCCGCTCATACCGAAGTCTACTGGGGAATCGAATCCCTCGAAGATCGCGGAGCGATGGGCGCCTTCGTGTTTTCGGATGGTCGATCGGCTGGTATGGACGAGTTCGTTCGACATTCGGTTACCTCCTCTGAGCGATGTATCGCGTTCGACCCGGAAAGTCACGGAGGAATCATAAGCGGAGATGGAAGAACGACGCGGGGCGAACGACAATCTCAGTCAGACGACCCCATCGTAGGCGCAGCAGATTCTACCCATGCAGAAGCTCACAGTGCTCCTCGTCGGGACGACCCTGGCGATCACCGCTTCCTCCTTCGCCGCACCGAAGAACTTCTCGAAGCGGTCCGTGACCGACAAGGTCTTCCACCTCGGGAACAACGACAACAAAGACTGGGCGAAGTTCACAACGGCGAAGCCCCACCATCGGGACGAGCTCGAGCTGTCCTTCGACGCGAAGTCGAGTTCTGGCGACGCGGTGATGAAGATTCGTTCCGGCGACGTCAAGTCGAAGTTCGATGTGCTTCTCAACGGGAAGAAGATCGGCAGGCTCAAGAAGGGGAAGAACGGAAAAGGAGAGACGACGCAGTATTTCGAGATCCCGAAAGGGCTCCTCAAGTCCGGCTCGAACAAGTTTCTCCTTCGGCGTGATGAGAAATCCAGTGACGACATCTGGGTCGGTCCGATCCGGATCGAGTATCGATCGCTGGAAAGCGCGCTCGCTCTCTTGAAGCTTCGCGTGCGCGTCGTCGACACGAACGGAAAGCCGCTTCCATCACGCATTACGCTGACGAAGCACGCACGTGGTGACGACGAGGAGCTCGTCGAGTTCGAGATCCCGAAGGACGATCGCTGGGCCGTCCGCGAAGGCGTCGCCTACTCGCTCGACGGTTCGCTCGACGTCGCGCTCGAGAGCGGGAAGTACACCGTCTACGCGACACGAGGGTTCGAGTACGGGCTCGGCCGTGCCGAAGTCGAGCTCTCGGGGGAGTCTGCGGAGGAAGTGCGAATCACGCTGGAGCGTGAAGTCGACACGACAGGTTGGCTCGCGGGCGACACACACATCCACACATTGACGCACAGCGGGCACGGCGACGCTTCGGTCAAAGAACGCGTCGTGACGATCGCCGGGGAAGGTGTCGAGATCGCGATCGCGACCGACCACAACCACCACACCGACTATCGCCCGACCGAGAAGAAAGTCGGAGTCGAGGGGCATTATCGCTCGATCATCGGCAACGAGTTCACGACGAAGCTCGGTCACTTCAACGCCTTTCCGATCGAGAAGAAGGTCAAGCCCGCAAAGCACAATCACAAGACTTGGGTGCAGTTGATTCGCGCGCTTCGCAAAACGCCCGGTGTGCGCGTCGTGATCTGCAATCATCCGCGCCGCAAGAGCTTCGCAAAGGGACCCTGGGGGTCGATGGGCGTGCATCCCATCTCCGCAGAGCTCGAGGATGGGAGCGACTGGCTCGGTGTCGACGCGGTCGAGGTGCTCAACGGCAAGGGGCTCCTCAAGACTCCCGCGCTCAACTTTCAGGATTGGTTCCGGCTTCTCAATCGCGGCCATCGATTGACTGCCGTTGCGGGGAGCGACTCGCATACCGTCGATCAGCCCGTCGGACAATGTCGTACGTACGTGCGGAGCGAGACGGACGATCCCGATCGCATCGACGTCGCGGAAGTGGTCGACAACGTGCTCGAAGGGCGCGTCGCCGTCAGCATGGGGCTTCTCGCCGATGTGCGCGTCGCCGAGAAGTTCGGCATCGGAGATCTCGCCGTCGACCTCGAGGAGGACGTCGCGGTCGAGATCAAGGTTTCGGCCCCTCGGTGGATCGCAGCGACGAACGTGGCGCTCTACCTCAATGGTCGCAAGTTGCGGGAGTCGAAGATCGAGCACTCCCCCGACGCGGTGGTGAAGTTTCACGAAACTTGGACGATCGGCCGGCCGCACCACGATGCGCATCTCGTCGTCATCGCGAGTGGCCCGCCCGTCGAGGGGAAGTTCTGGAGCTATCAGGAAGATGACCGCTACGTCATCGGCGGGACGAATCCGATCTGGCTCGACGGCGACGGCGACGGGCTGTTCACGAGCGCTCGCGGATACGCTGAAGCTCTCGTCGAGAAGCACGGAACGGAGAGTCCGGAGTTGCGTGAGGCTCTGCGTGAATGTGACGAGGCCGTCGCGATTCAAGCGGCCAGCGTCGTCCGTGCGAAGCTGCAGTTCGCGCTTCAGAGCGTCTACGAGAAGCTCCAATCACGCGC
>CAYZGY010000687.1:0-4746 GCA_964478085.1 uncultured Planctomycetia bacterium | reverse complement strand
GGCGACGAGGCGAAGTTACGCGCGACTCACGAGTTCGTTCGTCGAGGAACCAATCGGCTCGGCTACGTCTGGTACAAGGACGGCGGACGCGACAATACCTGGTGTGCGGACATGGGGCGAACGGGAGCATCCGCGATCGCGCATTATCTGTGTCCTTCGGATGGCGAAGCCTACCGACGCGTCGCGTTGTCGAACGCACGCTGTATCGGCCATTTCCCCGGGACCTTTCCCGACACGAGGGGCTCCCCGCTCCTCGGTATGGCATGGACGGCGCTCGGCGCGCTCCCTGATCCCGCGATGTTCCGCCGACTGCTCGACGCGAACCGTTGGCACTTCGCGTTGGCTCACTGCCCCGACGGCACGTTCTACTACCAGCCAAATCGAGACACGAGCCCGCACGACTTCATCGAGGATCCGCGACTCTGCGCGTCGGCGGTGACCGCGTTGATTCTCTCGGCGAAGCATCGGAGGCTTCAGCTGACCGGCGCGGAGCGATTGCAGCTGCCTCTTGCCGAGGTCGATTCCACCGCGCAGAAGTCGCTCGATCGTCCCGCCTCGAAGCGTGAGCCTGCGAAAGTCGCCAAGGCGACACGCTCCGGCTTGACGCTGCCTGGCATCGCGATCGATCTCGAACAGCGACTCGTCGACATCGACGCGACCGTCTGTCTCGACCGTGGGTCGCTCGAGCTCGTCGCTTGCACGAAGGATACGAAGGAGCACGAGTCGATCGTCGTCGTCGAAGCACGGCCGATGCACATCCACACGGCTCTGCTCCTTCTCGGAGCGACAGCGGGAAGTCCCGCGAGGCGGGCGCAGGTCGGCGGTGAGGAGAAGCGTTGGGTCGACATTCCACCGAGAGGTCAACTCGTTCACGTCTACCTGGTTTTCGAGGGGAAGGACGGGAAGACGATCGAACGACCTGTCCGTGACTTCATCTCCGTCGCGCCGACGGGCGAGAAGCTTCCGGGCGAGTTTCTCTTCACCGGCTCTCGCCTTCTTCGTGACGAGGCAGGCACGAGGCGGTATCTGGCGGACGCGAGCGGGCACGTGATCTCGATCGCGACCTTCGGCGACGAGCTGCTCGGCCTCTCCGGTGTTCGCGGTGGGGCTGGCGGCCCTCCTCCTTGGCACGTCAACTCGGACCTTTTGCCGGCGATCGGAACGAAGGTCGCGCTGCGACTTCGTCTCGAGCCACTCAATTCTGAAAAGGACCAGCAATCAACGATCGAGAAAAGATGACGCGCATCGTCCTGATCTCCCTGCTGCTCACGAGCAGCCTCGCCTTCGCTCAGAAGGGCACGTTTTACAAAGACCCGCACGGGATCTTCTCCACGCGACCCGACGACACGAAGTCGCTGACGAATATCAAGCGCTTCGGTCCCGTCGGAATCGGCATCGACTTGATTCAGCCCGCGTTCACGATGCGCATCAGCCACGTCGAGGAAGGTTCGCCGGCAGCCGAGACCGGGAAGCTCGAAGCGGGGCAAATCATCGAGTCGATCAACGGGCAGAAGCTCGCCGACATCGATCCTCGCATTCAGCTCGCGAAGATTCTCACCGCGGCCGAGGCGAGTGACGGGGTGCTCGCGCTCGCGATCCGAGGTGCGAGCGCTCCCGTCGTCGTAAAAGTCCCGGTGCTCGGTGGGTACAGCAAGACGTGGCCGCTCGACTGTCCGAAGTCGGATCGCATCGTACGCAACTTCGCGGACTACCTCCGGCAGCCGGGATCACAAAAGGGACTCGCGGATGTCGGGATGCTGTTTCTTCTCTCGACCGGAGACGAGGGGGATCTCGAGCTCGTCCGAAACTGGGCGAGGCGCGCGCCGGCCCACACCTATGCCTGGTACCTCGGGTACGGCGGAATTCCGCTTTGTGAGTGCTATCTGCGCACGGGGGATGAGGTCATCCTCGCGAACATTCAGAAGTGGGTCGACAACGCCGTCAAGGGCCAGTACCTCGACGGTTGGGCGGGACGTGGCGGCGTGCCATCGGTGACTTACGGCAACGGCCATCTCAACGCCGGCGGCACGGCCGTCGTGACCTTTCTCCTGCTCGCCAAGGAGTGCGGTGCGAACGTTCCCGACCACGCGCTTCTCGGTGCGCTCGTCCACTTCTTTCGGTATGCCGGGCGAGGGGGAAACCCGTACGGAGACAACCGGCCCGAGCTCGGGTTCGTCGACAACGGAAAGAACGGCAACCTCGCGTTCGCGATGGCGGCGGCCGCCGCGCTGACTCCCGAGGGGGAGAGCTCTCTCTACGCACGGGCGCGAGACGTCTGCGCCATGACGAGCTTCTACACGACCAGCTTCATGCTGCACGGTCATACGGGCGGTGGCATCGGCGAGATCTGGCGTAGCATGGCGATGGGGCTCTTGCGCGAGAAGAAGCCGAGACAGTACCGCGAGTTCTTCGACAAGCGCCAGTGGCACTACGAGCTCTCCCGTCGCTTCGACGGATCGTTCGCGATCCTCGGAGGGGGAGGTTACGACAAGGCCCAGTGGGGGGCTGCGTACGCGCTCACTTACACGATCCCCCGAAAGACGCTGCGAATCTCCGGCGCTCCGCCAACGACGTTCTCGAAGCGATACGAGCTTCCGAAGCAGCCATGGGGCACTGGGGCCGACAACGCGTTTCTCTCGCTCGAGTCCGTTCCCGACGCGACCGGCGCTCGACGGGATCTCTCGGGCGAGACGCTCGCCGAGGACTCGAGTCGGCCGGTGCTGATGCGCCTCCACGGCTCGGGCAAGGTGAGCGACGATCTGCTCCGTCGCTACGTGCAGCACCAGGATCACAACCTCCGTTTCGTCGCGGCGAGCAAGGTTCTCGGAGTCAACAGCGGTTACATCGGCTGGCGATCTCCGGGAGGAAAGGTGCGCACGGAGCTCGCGATGGAGCTCCTGCGATCGAAGGACGCGCGTGTGCGGCGCGCCATGTTCGCCGCGATTTACGAGGTCGTCCGGCGAGAGGGGCGCAGAAACGTGCTGACGCCCGAGGTCTTCGATCTCGCGGTGAAGGCGATTCGCGATCCCGCGGAGTCGTGGTGGGTGAAGGACGCGGCGCTTCACGTCGTCGGTTCCGCCTCCGCCGATCAGGTCGAGCCTCTCGTCGACCTTCTGCTCCCGTATCTCGGGCACGAGGATTGGTGGCTTCAAAACGCGACGCTGATGGCGCTGACTCCGGTCGTCGCTGACGAGCGTTGCTACCGGAAGGTGCTTCCGCCGATCGGGGAGCTCGTGCGAACGAATCAACGCTCGGCGCTGACGCTCGGGCTCCTGGGACCGATTCGCGCCAAGATCAAGCAGGGGAGTCCGGCCGTTCACGAGCTCGCGAAGGTCGCGCTCCGAGAGGCTTACTCGGACTACGCCGGCGTCAAGGTCGCGAAGGGAGGGCAGGACATCTCCTCGACCTACGAGTCGCATCTCGACTTCATCGCCGCGTCGCTCGCCGATGTTCCGGGCGGGCTCGATGTTCTCTACGACGTCGCGCGAAAGCGCTACCCGCAGCAGATCCTCCCGCACAAGGATTTCTTCCTCAACGCCGACCCGAATCAGTTCGGTCCGAAGCTCGCGGGGGCGATCTCTCCGATCATTACCGACGAGCTCATCCCGGAGTTCGTCGGCAGGAATCGTGTGACCCTTCGCAAGCTCGCGGCGGCCGAGGTCCAGTCGGGCTACCCGGGCGGAAAGTCGGACAGGGTCTCCCAGCTCGCGGCGCTCTTCGAGCGGTCGGGAGATCGCGACTACGCCTGGCGGATCTTCGTCGACTTGCGCAACGCCGAGTGGTCCTACCATTCGTTCGATCCGGTCGCCGCGGAGCAGGTGCCCTGGGATCAGCTGATCACGCGTTATCGAGAGGTCACGCTGCCGGACGGGATGGAGGATTGGTTCGCGCCCGACTTCGACGCTGCCGCGGCCGGTTGGAAGACGGGAAAGAGCCCCTTCGGTCACGATCGAGGCAAGCTGCCGACGGGTCCCGTTCACAAATGTGGAAGCGGTTGCCAAGGACCGGGCTGTTACGGCGGCGCGAAGGTGAACACCTTCTGGGAGAAGGAGGTTCTCTTAATGCGGGGGGCCTTCGAGACTCCGCCGATCCGGGAGGGGCACCGATATCGCATCCGCGTCAATGACGGCAATCACGTCGGCTCGGGTGGTGGTCACATCATCTACATCAACGGCAAGCCTCTGATCGAAACGAAGACCTGCGGCGGTCGCGGTTCGGGAGGGCAGCCCAAGGGTGCGTTCATCACGCGGGAGTTTCTCGACGACTTCCGCGCGGGTCGAGTGACGATCGCCGTGAAGACCTTCTTGCGCTTCAATCAGAAGTACAAGGTGAAGCCGAGCTCGCGGGAGCCGCAGGGGAAAATCAGTCTCCACATCGAGGAGATGAAGATCCCGCCGATGGGGGACGACCTCGTGATTCGTTCAGCGGCGGTCGTTCCCATGCTGTCGTCGAAGTGGCAAGCGAATCAGTCGTTGGACAGTCGCGAGCTGCAGGACGGCGCGGGCAAGTTCCGTTACGACGGAAAGTTCGTCAAGAACCCGAAGCTCGTCGGCGAGTGGGTGGCCATCGGTCAGGTCTCGACGATCGAAGAGTTCTCGCCGTCGAATCGGCGACGACTTCGACGCGCGCGTGTGGGACGGCTCGTCCTCGAAGACGGCGGGAGGACGGATGACGTGACTCGGCTCTGGTCCGGCGATACCCTGATGGATCTTTCCCGTTACGAGGCGCTCAAGATGGAGAAGCGAC
>CAYZGY010000686.1:0-4754 GCA_964478085.1 uncultured Planctomycetia bacterium | reverse complement strand
CCGCTGAGCTTAGTCGAAAGGCGTACGAGCAAACTCCGTCGCCCACACGACGAGCGTGTCGTCGAGCAGACCGCGGGCTTTGAGGTCGAGGATGAGCGCGGTCATACCGCGATCGGTTCGCGCGGCGTTGCTCCGATGATTCCCGATGAGGCCGCCACGGTTCCCGTGAGCGTCCCACTTCCGACCGACCGCACCGTCGAAGATCTCGACGAATCGAACGCCGTTCTCGACGAGTCGCCGAGCCGTGAGACACTGCCTTCCGAACTCGTTGTCGCCGTAGAGCTCACGAACGGTTGCAGATTCTCCACCGAGATCGAATAGCTCCGGCGCGACCGCCTGCATGCGGAACGCCGTCTCGAACGCGTCGATGCGTGCCGAGAGCTCGGGCTGCGTCGCGTGCTTCTCGAGATGGAGACGATTCAGTCGAGCCATCAGGTCGAGCTGACGCCGCTGCGATTCGCTCGAGACCCCCTTCGGGCGAGTCAAGTGACGAATGGGAGGCTTCTCACGCCCGGTCTCGACGAGCGTCGCTTGGTGCACGCTGGGCAGAAAGCCCGAGTGGTACATCGCGGCGCCGCCCGACGAATTGTTCGACGGCCCGTCGCGCATGACGATGAAGCTCGGCATGCTGCGGTTCTCCGAACCGAGGCCGTAGCTGAGCCACGAACCGAGGCTCGGGAAACCCGGTCGGTTGTAGCCCGTGTGCATCAGCAGCTGCCCCACGGAGTGAATCGGCGAGCCCGCGTACATGGACTTGATCATCGTGATCTCGTCCGCAACGGTGCTCAGGCGTGGGTAGATGTCGGTCATCCAGTGACCGCACTCGCCATGCTGCGCGAAGTCGAAAACGGACGGGAGGATCTTCGAACGTGAGAAGTTCTTCTCCGGATTGAAGCCCTCGAGCTCCTTCTTCGAAAAGATCTCGTTCGCCTTCTTTCCGGCGTATTTGCGCAGTGCCGGCTTGTAGTCGAAGGTCTCGATGTGACTCGCGCCACCGACCATGAAAAGGAAGATGACGTTTTTCGCGCGCGGCACGAAGTGTGGATTCGGCAGGTCGTCAGCCGAACCAGTGCTCGCGCCGGAGGCCGTATCACTCTCGGCCAGCAAGCTCGCGAGCGCGATACTGCCGAGGCCGATCCCGCCCAGACACTGACGGCGATTCCATAGCAGCCGACTCTTCTCGTCGATACGATCCGTGTTCAGCATTCCGAGATTCTACGCCTCTCCACTACGACGACGTCAAGGAATGTACAAGAACTCGCTGTGGGCGAAGATCGCCTGGCAGTAGTCCACGAGGCTTTCGTCGGTCGAACCGCCGCGGAGAAACTCGATCCCGAGCGCCTCTTCCTCCTCGCTCGGCGGACGTGCGAACGCGAGCCGATACAAGAGCTCGACACGCTCGGACACCTCGCTCCCGGCCTCCTTCGTCACGCGCTCGGCGAGGCGTTTCGCTTGTGTGCGCACGAACGGCGCGTTGAGCAGGAACAGCGCGCCATTCGGCGTCGTGCTTACCGCACGCTTCGCCTGGCTTCGAAAGTTCCCGACGGGATCGAAAACCTCGAGCACCGGATGCTCGACGAATCGCGGATTCATCAGATAGAGCGATCGTCTCCAGTGAGACGGCCTCTCCGAGTACGCCTTTCGGGCGCTTCCGATGTCGATACTCGGACCGAAGAGGTCTCGGCGAAGCGTTCCCGAAACGCTCAGGATCGCGTCGCGGATCGCCTCGGCCTCGAGTCGACGCGTGCGGTAGTGCCAAACGAGTCGATTGTCCTGATCGCGCGTCGCCCAGCGATCGCTCGAGGCCTGACGGTAGCTTGAGCTGGTCAGCATCAGTCGGTGGATCGGCTTGAGTCGCCAGTCGCCTCGAACGAGCTCGTTCGCGAGCCAGTCGAGCAGCTCGGGATGGGACGGCTCTTCACCGAGTCGACCGAAATCGTTCGGCGTCGCGACGATTCCTCGGCCGAAGTGGTGCTGCCAGAGTCGATTGACGATGACGCGCGCCAGCAAGGTGCCGGCACCGCGATCGACATCCGTGAGCCAATCAGCGAGAGCTTCGCGTGGGCCGCGATTCTTGGCAGCCTCGATCCAGGACTCGGAGCGACGCTTCTCACGCATCAGCACCTCGACAAAGCCGGGATTCACCTTTCGCACGGGGCTGTGCCAGCTGCCGCCTGCGAGCAGATACGGCTCGCGGAACAGCTCGACGGCGTTGACGCCGACGCGGTTGCTCACGTTCGCTCGGTCGAAGAACACCGCGGTGAGCCGGTAGTACTCCTCGGTCGTGATCGGGTCGAACTTGTGATCGTGGCAACGCGCACATTCGACGGTCAGGGCGAGGAATGCGCTCCCCGTCGCCGAGACCATGTCATCGAGGATGTGGAACTTCTTGTCGTTGGGATGTGAATTCCGCTGGATGCGCGTTCCGAGGTCGACGAAGCGAGCGAGGTCTTTCGCGAGCGGTGAGTCGCTCTCGATATCGCGTCCCGCGATCTGGTAGCTGACGAAGCGATCGAAGGGCAGGTCTTCATGGAATGCGCGGATCACGGCGTCGCGGTACTTGTACGCATCTCGTCTCGGTCGATCCTCCTCCGGATTGCTTCCTTCGCTCTCACCGAAGCGAGCGACGTCGAGCCAGTGACGCCCCTGACGCTCGCCGAAGTGAGGGCTCTCGAGGAGTCGATCGACGAGGCGCTCGTAGGCGTCCGAGGACTCGTCGCGGACGAACGCCTCGACCGTCTCCAGGTCGGCCGGCAAGCCGAGCAGGTCCAGTGAAAGTCGGCGCGCAAGCGTCCGACGATCCGCCTCCCCCGTCGGCGCCATCTTCTCGTCACGGAGCTTCGCGAGGATGAAGCGATCGACGGGGTTCCGAATCCACGGATCGTCGATCTCGGGCGGATCGCCCTTCCGCAAGGGACGAAAGGACCAATGATCGCGAGCCCCCGCGAGCGCCAAGCTGCGAAGATCGACCGCTCGGCCGTCGCGCGGATCGGGCGCACCGATCGCGATCCAACGTTCGAAATCCGCGACGACGTGATCGGGCAGCTTCTTTCGCGGAGGCATCTCGAGAGACTCGTGGCGTAACGCAGCGAGAAGAAGGCTCTCGCTCGGCTTCCCCGGAACGATCGCGGGGCCGGATTCGCCCCCCCGCAGGAGCGCGGTCTTCGAGTCGACGGCGAGCTGCCCTTTGAGCTTCCCCTTCTTCGCCGCCTCCTCGGAGTGACACTGCTGACACTCGGTGACGAGCACGGGACGGATCTTCGACTCGAAGAACGTCACTCCCTCCCGATCGACTGCCTGCGTCGCTCCCGTCTGACGCGCGAGCGCGAAACGCCGAATCGTGTGCCGGTTGAAGTCGGCGACGAAGGCCGTGCCGTCGTGAATCGCGAGACCCCGAGGTAAGTCGAAGCCCGCCTCGGCGATCGTCGAGACGATACCGCTGCGCGAGATCTCGCGAACGCGGTTCCCGTAGGTGTCGGAGAAGTACACCGTCCCGTCCGAAACGATGAAGACCTCGGTCGGCGTATTGAGTCGACTCGTTGCGGCAGGTCCGTCGGCGAACGCGCGACCGGGCTTTCCGCTCGGGCCACTACCCGCGATCGTCGTCACGACGCCGTCGGGAGTGATCTTGCGAACGCGATGGTTCTCCGCGTCGGCGACGTAGAGGTTGTCCTTGTCGTCGATCGCGAGTCCGCAGGGCGCGTAGAATCGAGCGTCCGTCCCCTTGCCATCGCGCCACTCCGCCTTCGCCTCGATTCCCGTGGGCCCGCCACCAGCGAAAGTGCTGACGACGCCGTCCGGAGTGATCTTGCGGATGCGGTGGTTCCAGCAGTCGCTGAAGAACAGATTTCCGCGACGGTCGAACGCCAAGCCTCGAGGAGCGAAGATCGACGCGCTCGCGACGGGCCCATCGCGGTAGCCGGGGTCACGCCGAGCGATCAACGAAGTGACGCGACCGTCCTTCCCGACGATGCGAATCGTGTTCTCGACATAGCTGCAGACGTACAGATCCCCGTTCGCGTGAAAGCAGAGCCCCGACGGAGTGTCGAATCGAGCGGACGAGGCGGCTCCGTCGACCGTGCCTTTTTCACCTGTGCCGGCGAATGTCGAGACACGTCCCTCGGGTGTCACCTTGCGAATCGAGTGGTTGCCGCTGTCCGCGACGAAGACGTTGCCGTCTGCGTCGGCGCAAATGCCGAAGGGATGCTGGAACGCCGCCGCAGTATTCTCTCCGTCGATACGCTCAGGCTTGCCGGAGCCGGCGAGCGTCTCCACTCTTGCGCCCTCGGACGCCAGTAGCGACAGGAAGCCCGAAAGGGCGAACCACGCTGCGAACAGTCGAACCATCATCTCCGTCGTCCGAACCTCGAACCGATCGCGAGGTCCCGACCGGTCGGGACGTCACGATAAGTCTTATTTTATCGCGAAAATCGGAGTGGAGACCACTGCTGAAACGTAAGCGTTCGCGGGTGCTTCCGCAATCGATGGTTGTCGCATCGGTTGTAAGGCGCGCGATCGATACTGACCTGCCCCCAAAGCCGAGCCCACCTCACGCTGGTATGAGTCGCACACATCCGGACACCGTATGATCTCCACACACTCGGTTCCCAGCACGTGTGGCGGACACGGCGGCCGCTGCAAACAAATATCGAAGAGCACGGAGACCCCGTAGCAGATGAGGCCCTCGTCTCCCGCGGTCCTCAAGTAGACCGTCATGGTCAAGACGTCGCCGTTTTCGGCCTCGATGGTATTCG
>CAYZGY010000685.1:0-4754 GCA_964478085.1 uncultured Planctomycetia bacterium | reverse complement strand
CGTAGGGCTCGTCACGGCCGTAGATCTCCTTGTACGGAATGACGGCGCGCGGAAACATCTCGTTGTAGCGCGGGTCGTTCTTGATGCGCACGAGGTCGTGGTGCGACTCCGCCGTCTCGCCACCGACGAGCAGGTAGATCCCGCCGTCGTAGAAGAACCCGAGATCGTGGCACGTCGCGTCGTGCGCGGCTCCGGGTGACCAGACGAGCAAGAGGTCGTTACCCGGTGCGCCCGAAGGGTGGGTGACCTTGCCGGCGAGCTCGCCGTTCGCGATCGCTGCGGAGGAGTCCTTTCCGTGCGTGAACGGAGTGAGGCCACGCAGGCCTTGCGGCGAGAACGGGTAGACCTCGCTCGGCCCGTTGCCGTCCTGACGCAGTTGCGGATTGACCCCGTCGGCCTCGTTCTCGCTGCCGAACGCGGGCTCGTCAGCGCGACGCCACCCGTTGAACGCGAGGAAGGTGCCGAAGCCGTTGTTGTTTCGATTGTAGTACTCGGTGACGACGATCGTTCCGTCGGAGAGTTGCGTCTGCAGGTGAAACGCCGACTCGCGCTCGAACGCGCTCATCAGCGGCTCCCAGTTGCGACCGTCGGGCCAGATCGCCCAGAGGCCCCATTGTCGTGAGTCGCGAGCGCCTTGACCTTCGCTCGTCGAGAACATGATGCGTCCGTCGACGAGAATCGTCGGATGGAGCACGGCCGAGAGGTTCATGTGGCCGACCAGCTCGACATTTCGTCCGTCGTCATCCATGACGAAGAGCTGGAGCCCGGGCATGATGTCCGAGCCGTTGGGCAGAAACGCGTTGCGGCTCGACGTGAACGCGAGGCGACCGCCAGGCAGGGGACACGGGCCGAGGTTGTAGATTCCGAAGCCGAGCCAGTGCTCTTCGGGGTTTCCGGTTCCGAGGTGATGGCTCGACCAGTTCGCTGCGCCCGTATTCGGCGTGAACTCCTGGTTCGTGAGCTGGACGATCTCGCCGCTGTCGAGGTGGACCTTGAAGATGTCGCTCCCCGACCGCGTCATTCTGCGACGTTGCTCGTTGAGCTTCTCGGGGCTCAGGTCGTGAATCTTCGCGTAGTAGATCCATTCGGCGTCGAACGAGACGTACGGGTCGACGATGGCGCCCGGCCCCGCGTCGACGAGCATCCGCTCCGTGCCGTCGGGGTAGAGCAGCATCAGGTCGGATCCGCCTTCCATCGCGACCGGGTTCGAGATTTCGGGCCAGCGTGACTTGATCGTGTCGCCGAGACGCGTGCCTCGCACGTAGACGATCGGGTAGTCGACGATGCCACCTTCGCGAGGACGCGGGCGCCGCGGGAGATTCGGGGGACGCCGGACGACGTCGTAGTCCTCGGTTTCGGATGCGTCGGCGATCTCGCCGGCCTGGAGCGAGTCGTCGTTCTCCTCGGCAGGATCGGGAGCGGGCGGGTTTCGTTCCGGCCTAGGGTTCGAAGTCGCGACGGAATGATCGAGGTCGCTCGAGACGTCGCCTCTGGAATCGACTCGGAAACCGAGCTCGACGTCTGTCGGATCCTCCTCGCCAGGAGCTTCCTCATCGGGCTCTTCGTCCGGCGTCTCTTCCGCCGGAGCTTCGTCGGCCGGCCCATCGGAAACCGTGGGAGTCGGGCTGGAATCGCTCGGTGAACATGCTGTGACGAGCGAAAGTGCCAATACGACGATCAAGAGTACGGACATCGTCACGTACGGTCGGACAGCAGCAGGCATGATCCAATCTCGCAGGATTCCGGTCCTGGACGCTTCCGCGATCCTTCCGGCGGGGTTGGCTAGCCGAATTGGTGGATCGCGTCGTCCGGTGAGAGTTTCAGGCCGGAGGGAGTGTCCGGCCCGTGAGACCGCGCGGAAAGCTAACCGATGCGGACGACGGGGTGCAACCGTGCGACCGCACTTCGAAATAGTTTGCCCGAAAATAGGTCAGAGGGTTGTGATTTTGTAGGGTGTGGGATTCAGCTTCTCGCTGCAGTTCAACTCGTTCGTGGCCGAAACCTTAGAGATGGCCTACCGGAACTCGAGAGCCCGACACCTCCTCGCAGCCGCTATTTTTGTCGCGGTCGACTTCGTGCTGTCGATTCCGGGTCGAGGTGCGGATGATTCGGTGCGCGCGATCATCGTTCTGGCGCTCTGGGTCGTCCTCCTGCGGCTCGTTCCGCTCGAGTCGACGAGCGAGTATCCGAACTGGTAGAGCTGGAAAGAGTCGCTGCGTCTGACGGCGAAGATCTCCGCCATCGTTCTCGGTGTGCTCGTGCTGCTCACGGGCATCGCCGTTCTCGCGATCGGCTTTCAGCGAGCCGTCGTCGACTGGCATCCCTTCGCGATGCATCCCGACGAGAGCGTCCTTCGATACGCGCTCCACGGGCTCGTCGCCGCGCCGATCGTCGAAGAGTTCATCTACCGCGGCGTCGTCCACCCGCGCCTCGATCGTGCGCTCGGATCTCGCTGGGCGATCTTCGTCGGCGGCTTCGTCTTTTGGGGACTCCACTGGGTCTACTTCCAAGGCATCTCGCCGGTCAATCACCTCGTCGCCGGGTGGATCCTCGGCTACGCGTACTGGAAGACGCGATCGCTCGTCGCGCCGACGCTGCTCCATCTCCTGGGCAATCTGATGCTGATGGTGATGGATCTGTGGGTCCGTAACTACTGGCACGGTGCGTAATTCCTTCTGGCTGTGCCCTTTCGACCTTGAGCTGGATCGTCGGCCGACGTATCCTGCCCGTGATTCGCTAGGGGTGCCCGACCCAGCCTTCGTCGGAGACGAAGTCGGGGTTTCCGGCTGAGAGCAAACCCTTCGAACCTGATCCGGATCGCGCCGGCGACCGGGTGAGGAAACGCGAACCCGGTGAAGAGCAGGAAGGTGAAGGCGATGACCGAGCATCGATCCCCGATTTCGTGGTCGTATCCTCCCCAAGGCGGCAACCCGTCGTCGACGTCCGAAGGCACCAACCCCGGGAGCTTCGCGCGTCCCGCGGAGGTCGGAAGCCTACGGACGTTTTCGTCACCCGACACGCCCGGCATGCCCGAGCCGTCGACCGTGCAGGCTTCCGACTGGGCGAATGAGCCGGGTCGCACGCCCGTGACGCAGCTCGAGTCGGCGCGTGCGGGCATCATCACGGAAGAGATGCGTCGAGTCGCCGTGCGCGAAGGTCACCTGACGCCCGAGCAGGTTCGCGACGAGATCGCCGCGGGCCGCATGATCATCCCGGCGAACCGTGTGCACCTGACGTACCGCCTCGATCCGATGGCGATCGGCCGGGCGTCGAAGACGAAGATCAACGCGAACATGGGCGCGTCGCCCGTCAGCTCCGGCACCGACGAGGAGATCGAGAAGCTCCGCTGGGCCGAGCGCTGGGGCGCCGACACCGTCATGGACCTCTCGACAGGCGGTCGCCTCGACGAGTGCCGACAGGCCTTCATCGAGAACTCGACGACGCCGATCGGCACCGTGCCGATCTACTCCATGATCATCGGCAAGCGCATCGAGGATCTGACCTACGACGACATCCTCGCGGAGCTCGAGAACCAAGCGAAGCAGGGCGTCGACTACTTCACGATCCACGCGGGCGTTCTGCGCGAGCACCTGCCGCTCGTGAAGGATCGTCTCATCGGCATCGTCTCGCGCGGCGGAAGCCTCCTCGCGAAGTGGATGATCCACCACGGCAAGCAGAACCCGATGTACGACATCTTCGAGGACATCTGCGACATCATGCGAGAGTACGATGTCTCGTTCAGCCTCGGAGACGGGCTCCGCCCGGGCGGCCTGGCCGACGCGTCCGACGCGGCGCAGCTCGCCGAGCTCGAGACGATCGGCGAGCTCACCGAGCGCGCTTGGGCCAAGGGCGTCCAGGTCATGGTCGAGGGACCGGGTCACGTGCCCTTCGATCAGATCGAGTTCAACATGAAGCTCGAGCGCCGACTCTGTCACGGTGCGCCGTTCTACGTGCTCGGGCCGCTCGTCACGGATATCTTCCCGGGCTACGATCACATCACGTCGTGCATCGGCGCGACGGCGGCGGCCTACCACGGCGCGTCGATGCTCTGCTACGTCACGCCGAAGGAGCACCTCGGTCTGCCGAAGAAGGACGACGTCAAGCAGGGCTGCATCGCCTACAAGATCGCGGCGCACTCGGCCGACATCGCGCTCGGCATTCCCGGTACGCGCGACCGCGACGACGACCTGACCAAGGCGCGTGCGGCGCTCAACTGGGAGAAGCACTTCGACCTTTCGTTCGATCCGGACACGGCACGCGCCTTCCACGACGAGGATCTCGACGTCGACACCGACTTCTGCGCGATGTGCGGTCACGATTGGTGCTCGGTGCGCATCTCGAAGGAGATCCAGGAGTTCGCCTCGGGCAAGGCCGAGGGCTTCGAGCGTGAGGGCAAGGCCGTGAAGTCCGCGGCGCTCACGGCCGAGCAGCAGGAGATCCTCGAAAAGCGCGGCGTCCTGTCGCAGGAGGAGATCCACCGACTCGCGCACAAGGGCAAGAAGACCGACTGTCACTCGGACACGGTCGAGGATGCCGACGAGGCGAAGCAGGTTCAGGATCGGATTCTGGCGGGGAGCGAGTCGTTGAATTGAGGGTGGCTGTGAATTGAGGAGTGGCGGGGCGAAGAGGACTTGAAGAATGTGGGCCGATCGCGAGTTCTGTGTCGTGAGTGGCCCGGCTTCGAGAGGACGCCACGACGCGGCGACCCGCCGCGTGACTCGGAGGAGTCGTCGACCAGGAGGAGCCTGATCGAC